>DATHNJ010000123.1:0-2888 GCA_035486155.1 Occallatibacter sp.
TGGCGCGAGAGTTTTCATCGCTGCGGTCAAGCAGCCTGATGGAACGTTGCAAGGTCGCGCGTGGCGGATCGGTCGAGATGGAGTGACGCCGCCTATGTGATCGCGGCGCGAGGCGCTTCACGGGAAGTTCTTCCGGTTCGCGGCGGCGCCGAGAACTCACCAATGGTCTATCGCGTACGCGATTACGAAGGAGCCGTTGAGGCGAGAGAGGTCGGTGTTGAGATTCAGCGAGGTGGTCCGCGGCCTGGCCTGTGATCTGGCGCTGATCTACGGCGAGGAGGTGGCGCTGCGGGACGATGGGCGTAGCGATTTCGGAGCGCTCATGGCCAAGCGCGGCGGCCGCATGAGATGACCGAAAACTCGCGCGTCTTCGGCGCAGACTACAGCGTCTATGTCAGGACTGTCCGGCTCTGTTTGATTGAAAAAGGCGTCGAATATGAACTTTTGCCGATTGACGTCTTCGCCGAAGAGGGGCCTCCTCAGAGCTATCTCGCGAGGCATCCGTTCGGGCGCATTCCCGCCTTCGAGCACGCCGGCTTCTGGCTCTACGAAACGAGCGCAATCGCTCGATACATCGATGAGACGTTCGGACAGCCAAAACTTCAACCGCCCGGCGCAAAAGCACGCGCGCGATGCAACCAACTGGTTAGCATCGCGGACAATTATGCATACCCGCAGTTGGTTTGGGGCGTTTACGTGGAACGGGTGTCGAAGCCTGGGCGAGGCGCGGCGTAGGATGAGGCGAAGATCGGGGCTGCAAGCGCCAAAGCCAGAGTGTGTCTCACGGCGATGTCCGAGCTCATGGGCGACAACCGCTGGCTTGGCGGGCGCGGAGCTGACCCTAGCCGATCTCTACGCTGCTCCGATGTTCGATTACTTCCTCAAGGCTCCTGAAGGCAGGAACATGATCCGCGAGCACGAGAACTTGGCAACTTGGTGGTCTCGTGTCGCTGCGAGGCCCTCAATGAAAGCGACAGCGCCAACTTAGTTTCCGGATAAGTCTGCTTCCCTGAAAAACACTAGCCAATCTTCATGGCCTCGCTGATCGCCTTCGACCTTCTGCGGTTTCGAGCCGGCGGCAGAGCGCCAAAGACGCGCTCGATTTTTTCGGATGCATCTTCGGTGGACTACGACGACGCCGTGCACGCTCTCTGCACCCACGCCAACCAAGGAATGATCAAGTCAACGGCAAAGCCTTACATAGTCGTTGGGGAGGGCATGTGCCCCGCGGCGGCTTGTCGATCCTGTCCGACGTGCGCGGGCCGACGCTCGCGATCGTCTGCAAACAGTGCGGCCGACGCGGGCGTTCGATCCTCAAGCTTATTGCCCGCCCACTGGCGCCGCTGGCCCCTCCCCCCAGTAGGTGGCGCTGTGCGCCACCTAAATCGGCTGCGACGGCAGCCTGCAGCAGCCACGAGCCTACGTCGTCGTGTCGACCCATTAATCTGACCACGTTGTAGCGAATGACAGCGGTACGGGACGAGGACGACCGAAAGCGTCTCGCGAACGGGGCAAGGAGGGTAAAGAGATGTTAGCAATTTCTCGATTCTCGGCGCCTCTAGCCGTCTTCATCTTCAACGCCGGTGTCGCCGTTGCGGAGCCCGTGACCGTTGCGATTACGAAGGCCCCCGTCGAACGCTTGGTTGCTCGGGGCTGTTGGAAAACCCCTCGCGTATGTACGGACCGTAGAGATAGAACGGCGACGCCGAAGGGAAGGTTGGAAAACGAGAGCCGGCTAATTTCTCGCGAAATGGACAATATGCTCGCCTGAGCCGCTTGCGATTTCAAGGATGACGCCAACCATCGGCAGGACGTCGCGAAGGACATCGAGAATGAAATCGCGATTGCGCAGTGTCGCAGGCGCGTACTGGCGGTCGTCGCTCATCTTCCTTCACTCATCCCTGGAACTTCGGCCATAGGAGGGAGCAAGAGCCGTCGCCGCGGAGGGAGATGCCGATGTACGGGAGCGGCCTCGGCTGCAGCGCTAATCGAGCTCCGTTGTCACCCGCCTACCTCGGTTGCGGACAGCGCGACGCTCTTCCACTCCACCGAATCGCGTTTGCCCTTCAAAACTTTGAACAATGTGTCCTTTTCTTGCCGCCAGAAGCGAATATCGAAGCGCTGGCGACCCAACCGCAGATCAGTCAGTGTCACGTCCGGCAGCCAATCCGGCAGCGCGGGATCGACATAGAGCTTGCCGCGCGGCGCGTCCTGCTGCAGCCCCAGCATCGCCTGCAGCAGCATAAACGGCGTTCCCGCCGCCCAGGCCTGCGGTACGTTGGCCCCCAGATACTGCACCGGGAAACTCGTGGCATCGCGCTGCAACCCGCCATAAAGCTCCGGCAGCTGATTCAGCAGGAAATGGCTTGCAGCGCGGCTGATGTCGCGAGCTACCGCTGCCGCCTCTGCGGCAAATCCGTAGCGCCGCATGCCGAGCGCGATCAGTGAGTTGTCATGCGGCCACACTGCCCCGGTCTGATAGTTGTATGGATTGAACGCGGGATGATCCGCCGATAGCGTCCGGATTCCCCAACCGCTCCACATGTCCTTGCTCATCAGCCGCTTCACCACGCGGCCAGCTCGCTCCGGCGCGATGATGCCGGACCATAGGCACTGCCCGACGTTGGAAGCCGCCGACAACACCTTCTTCTTCTCGCCGTCCAGCGCGAAGGCATAGAAGCCGGACTGTTCGTCCCAGAAATCCTCGTTGAACTTTTCGAACAGCGCTTCGGCCTTCTTGCGCAGCACGTTGGCGCGGCGCTTGTTGCCGAGCTCATCATAGATCTCGGCCATGCGCAGCCATGCGTCGTAGACATAGCCCTGCAATTCGCACAGCGCCTTCGGTCCGCGCACAAGCGTGCCATCAGGATACATCACGGCGTCCCCGG
>DATHNJ010000124.1:0-5231 GCA_035486155.1 Occallatibacter sp.
CGGCCTGTCTGGTGCACGGGGTCAATCTGAATGTGGCTGGCGTCGACAGAGAGCGGATCGAGGATTTTGATGGCGTCGCGGCCGAGATCATCGCGGCCAATGCGACTGAGGATGGAGGCGTGGTTGCCGAGGCGGCCGGCCATGACGGAAAAGTTGGCCGGAGCGCCGCCCAGGCGCGGACCTTCGGGCAGGATGTCCCATAGAAGTTCGCCGATGCCGAGGATGAGACGGGGGGCTGTCATGTATCTGGATACTGTCTTCGTTTGGGGTGACGGCGTCAATGGGCGTAAGCATGTCGAAACTGCGGTGGAGACGGAAATGTCGCCATCGATTGACCGTGCAATTCAACCCATCCAGCGCCAGATGGAGCAGTCCTCGTAGTTGGAAGACGCGTATTCGCCATCGGGTTGATTGGCGAGGATGGCGTGGTCGGCGATGGCGTCGGCGCGCGAGCGTGCGATCTGGCCGAGGAACAGGCGCTGAAACCCGCGGACTGATTCCAGTTCGCCTTCCTGCTCATTGTTGACGTAGAGGAGATCGAGTTGGCCCGGGCGGTCGGCGAACTCCTTGGCGATGCTTCGGAGCAGGCGGCGCATCACGGTTGCGCTGAAGGGATTGAAGAGAAAGAGGAGGGTTGGAGTCTGGGGGAACGCCATTTCGATGGCGTCGCAGCAGCGGATGCGCGCCGGCGATTGAACGCGGCCGAGAGAGCGCCAGTGCTGAAGATTGCGGCGGGCGATGCGCGCCAACGTTGGATGAAGTTCGACGCCGGTCACCTGGCGGAAGGGCGCCTCGGCGGCGAGCAAGACGGCGCGGCCCATGCCGGCGCCGATGTCGATGAAGGTGAATTGGTGGATGGGGGCGGCGGGTTTGGTTCGCCGCCAGCGCTGGATCAGGCGATGGAAGACCGAAGGCGCGACGCCGTAGTAGGCGGTGGCGTGGCGGTCGTGGCGATGGCCGGTTCTGAGATAGCGGCCGGCGACGAGGCCGCTGGTGCGGACGCCATTCGCGACGTCGAAGGGATGGCGGGTGAAGCCTTCGGCCACGGCGAGACCGGGCAGGAGGCGGCGCTGAGCTGGGGTGGGCACGATTGCGAAGGTAGCATACGCGCGTACGGCTATTTTGTGTTGGCGGAGGCGGTGCGCGCGGCGACATCTTCAGCTTTGGCCGGCCGGGGTTTGGCTGAGGTCCGTTTCTTTCCGAGACGGTGATGGCGCATGCGGATATCGACTCCGTCATCGAGATCGAAGGCGGCGTTGACGAGAGCGATGTGCGAGAAGGCCTGCGGGAAGTTGCCGACCTGGCGTTTGCGTTTTGTGTCGTACTGCTCGGCGAGAAGCCCGAGATCGTTGCGCAGTTTCAGCAGGCGATCGAAGAGTTTGCGCGCATCTTTTTCGCGGCCGATGGCTTTGAGGCTGGAGACCATCCAAAAGCTGCAGGCGAGAAAGACGCCTTCGCCGGGCGGCAGGCCATCGTCGACTTTGGAGGTGTCGTAGCGCATGACCAATCCATCGGGCATGAGCTCGCGCTCGATGGCTTCGACGGTGGCGACGACGCGCGGGTCGGAAGCGGGAAGAAAGCCGACGAGCGGCATGAGCAGGAGCGAGGCGTCGAGCTGTTCGGAGCCGTAGGCCTGGACGAAGGTCTTTCGCGTGGCGTTGAAGGCCTTGGTGCAGATCTCCTCGTGAACCGCATCGCGCAACGCACTCCATTTTTCGATCGGCGCTCTGTATCCGAGCTGCTCGGCGAGCAGGACGGCGCGATCGAAGGCCACCCAGGCCATCATCTTGGAGTAGGTGAAGTGCTGCGGGTCGCCGCGCACTTCCCATATGCCCTGGTCGGGCAGGCGCCAGATCTCTTCGAGGTGTTTCAGGAGCAGGACTAGAACGCGGAAGTCGTCTTCGCCGTGGCCGTCGACGCTGTGCTGCGAGTGATAGAAGCAGTCGAGCATCTCGCCGTAGATGTCGATCTGCAACTGAAGCGAGGCGGCGTTGCCGACGCGCACGGGCTTGGAATTTTCGTAGCCGGGGAGCCAGTCGACCTCCCACTCTACCAGTTGGCGCTCGCCTTTGATGCCATACATGATCTGGATCTGATCGGGGCTGCCGGCCAGGGCGCGCAGAAGCCAGTCCTGCCAGGCAAGAGCTTCTTCGAAGTAGCCGGCATTGGCCAGGGCGAGCAGCGTGAAGGTGGTGTCGCGCAGCCAGCAGAAACGGTAATCCCAGTTGCGCACGCCGCCGATGGCTTCGGGCAGCGAGGTGGTTACGGCCGCGACGATGCCGCCGGTAGGGCGAAAGGTGAGAGCTTTGAGAGTGATGAGCGAGCGCTCGATGGCGTCGCGGTAGCGGCCTTTGTGTTTGCAGCGGCCGGACCAGTTGAGCCAGAACTTTTCGACGGCTTTCAGTGCGCGCTGGGGATCGATCTTGCGCGGCTGCTCCTCGAACGAGAGACCGTAAGTGAGCGAGAACTGGACGCGCTGGCCACGGCTGACGGTGAACTCGGCGACAGTGGTCATGTTTTCGCCATGGACGGGGATGGAGGAATGGAAGACGGCGAGATTGGGGCCGGCTATGGCGCGGAAGCCGTCGCGCAGATGCGTGACCCATGGAATGGTGCGGCCGAAGTCGAAACGGAGCGACAGCGCCATGGACATGGGGACTTTGCCGCGGATGCCTTCGACGATGCGGAAGACGTCGGAGTGCGTGCCGCGGGCGGGCATGAAGTCGATGAGGCGGACGGCGCCTTCGGCGGTCTCGAAGGTGGTTTCGAGGATCAGCGTGTGGGGGCGATAGCGGCGCGTTGTGCGGAAACGGCCTTTGGCGGGGGCGATCTTCCAATAGCCGTTGTCCTCGGTTCCGAGCAGCGCGGCAAAGCAGGCGTCGGAGGAGAAGTCCGGCCAGCAGAGCCAGTCGATCGAGCCTTTGCGGCTGACCAGCGCGGCGGCTTCGCAGTCGCCGATTACGGCGTAGTCTTCGATTTTTCCAGCCATTGTTTATTAGTTGCCCCTGAATCTATTTCGTTGCGCGGTTATTGTTCCCGATAATTCCGCATCAGGCCGCCGTCGATGACAAAGGTGGACCCGGTGATGTAGGCGGCGTCATCAGAGGCCAGAAAAGCGACCAGGCCGGCGACGTCTTCGGGCGTGCCGAGGCGGCCCAGCGGGATGTTGGCCAGCAAAGCATTGAGTTCGGTTTTGTTTTCGAGCAAGGACTTGTTGATGGGCGTGGCGATGGCGCCGGGAGCGACGTTGTTGACGGTGATGCCCAGCGGGCCGAGTTCGACGGCGAGGTCGCGCATGAGCATACGCATGCCGCCTTTGCTGCAGCAGTAGGTGGCGAAGCCGGGGAAGACCATATCTTCATGGACTGAGCTGATGTTGATGATGCGGCCGGGGCGCTTGGCGTCGCGCAGGCGACGGACGAAGGCCTGCGAGAGAAAGAATGGGCCACGCAGATTGACGGCCATCACCTTGTCGTAGTCGTCTTCGGTCGTGTCCCAGAAGGCGGACTTCTTTTCCATGCCGGCGTTGTTGACCAGAATGTCCGCGGCCCCGAAGCGGGACCAGGCTGTGTCGACGAGGGTCCGGTCGGCGTCGAGGCTGGTGATGTCGGCCTGGATGATCTCAGCCTTGCCGCCGGAGGCTTCAATGGCGCGGGCGGTCTCGTCGGCGCCGTCGGAGTGGCCGACGTAGTCGACGATGACCTTCGCTCCTTCGGCGCCGAGGCGTTCGGCGATTCCCTGCCCGATGCCGGAGCTGGCCCCGGTGACGATGGCGACTTTGCCTTGCAAACGCTGCATGGGTTCTCCCTGTTGAGTTCGGTGGGTTTAGGATCTTGCTTTCCCAGGTCTCAAAAGCGAGACCTGGGGCGCCCGGCGCTCGGCGTGGTTGCGTCGCCCCTCCGGGGCTCGGGTGTTTCGTTAACGTGGTCCCAGGGTTTCGCTGCTCTTGACCACCCTGGGCTAACTTCCTCGCTCCCTACGGGAGCGCTTGTTGAATGACGGCCAGGAGCCGTTTCGTGTTTTTCTACTCCCCGGTCGACGACGAAAATCAGTGATCGACGTCATTCCTATTGGATGCGGGCAAGATCAATGTACCGTTACGGTAAGGCGCCGTTCGGGATTCCCCGCCGTGACACGGATGGCTGAGTCGCGCTAGGCTTGTCAGATACGAAGGAGCAGGAACGATCCCCATGCCCATACAGACGACATCCAAAATCTGGCACAATGGCGAGCTGATTCCTTGGGAAAAGGCGACGATCCACGTGATGAGTCACGTGGTGCACTACGGTTCGAGCGTATTTGAAGGCATCCGCTGCTACGCGCAGCCGCAGGGCTCGGCGGTGTTTCGCCTGCCGGAGCACATGCAGCGACTCCTGGACTCGGCCAAGATTTACCGGATGGATCTGCCGTACACGCTCGACGAGCTGTGCGCGGCGGTGGTCGATGTGATCGAAGCCAATGGCGTGGCGCCGTGCTATATCCGGCCGATCGCAATACGCGGCTACGGCGAGATCGGGGTCAACCCCAAGGGATCTCCGATTGAGGTCTACATCGCGAATTTTCCGTGGGGCAAGTACATGCCTGGGCACGGCGGCGCGGATGTATGCGTGTCGAGCTGGAATCGCCTGGCGCCGAACACCATGCCGGCGCTGGCAAAAGCGGGCGCGAACTACATGAACTCGCAACTGATCCGCATGGAAGCCGACGCCAACGGCTACGCCGAAGGCATTGCGCTCGACGTGAATGGTCTGGTCAGCGAGGGTTCTGGCGAGAACATCTTTGTGGCGCGCAACGGAGTGCTGTACACGCCGCCGCTGGCCAACTCGGCGTTGTCGGGCATTACGCGCGACAGCGTGCTGACGATTGCGCGGCACCTGGGATTCACGGTGACCGAGCAGGCGATTCCGCGTGAGCTCTTGTATATCGCCGACGAGGTGTTCTTCACCGGCACGGCGGCGGAGGTTTCTCCGATCCGGTCGGTCGATCGCATCGTGATTGGCGACGGCTCCATGGGCCCCATCACCACCGCCCTGCACGATGCCTTCTTCAACATCGTGAATGGTTTGGCCGACGATCGCTACAACTGGCTCACGCCCGTCTCCGTCCGCGAGCCGGCCACCGTTTAGCCCCTGCGCTGATCCCAGAAAGCGGCAGCTCCGGCTGCCGCTTTTTTCGTACCCGCAAGCCTCGCAGCACCGGATTTTATGGGCCCGGATTAGGACGTACCTGCC
>DATHNJ010000125.1:0-9508 GCA_035486155.1 Occallatibacter sp.
GCTGGTGGTGATCGTAAGGCTGCCGGCGGGCACAGTGGTCGTCGCAGAGGAAAATTCGGAGGAGGTCCAGGAGGCAGCGGTAGCCAGATTGTTCACCTGGACGACGTGGTTGCCCTGCGTGCTTCCGGCCGCAGCGGTGGCGGTAACGACGCTTGAATTCGACGATGTGACCGAAGACGACGCCAGAGGACCGGTGATGCTGTTCAACTGCTGAAGGTCGTTGTCGAGGCTTTGCACGTCCGTTTGAATCTGCGTCAGGGCCGAGGACTGATTCTCCAGCGAGGTCAATGTGTTTGACCAGCCGGTTGCGGGAGCTTCGGCAGCGGTGACGGCAGCGGTGACGGCGGTTGTGACGTCGATACCGGAGGTCGATGAACCGGTTAATGCCTCAATGATCGAGCTGATGTCGATGCCCGAGCTGGAACCGCCGTTGAGAAGCGAACTAAGCGCCGAGGAAACTGAACTCATGAGACACCCTTTTTCGAGGTTGGGCTTGGTTGCCTTGGACGGCCTTGGCGCTCAAGCGACAAGACAATATCGGCGCCTACGGCCTGCAATTCCAGTCCAGAAAAGACAACAGCAGCGCCGTGAAGAGCGCTGCTGCTGTGTTAAGGGGAGGTTACCTGTTTATTGGAACAGCTTCTCGACCAGCTGCTCTGACTGCTGCGAGCTCTGCAGAGCGGAGAAGCCGATCTGCTGCAGGGTCTGTTCCTGCGTGAGCTGCGAAACGGCCGACGGGATGTTGGTGTTCTGGATGTTGTTGACCGCGTCCTGCAGGTTGGTCTGCTCGGTCGAGGCAACGTTCGAGCTCGCGCTCAGGGCGTTGATCGAAGAGCCGATCGCGCCGTTGTTCGCCGAGACAAGGTTGATGGCCGACGTGATGGCCGTCAAAGCCGCGCTGGAGTCAGCGGAGCTCGTCAGGTCGAGGCCGGTGAGGCTCAATGCGGTGGTGGACAGGGCGCTGATGCTGGTGCTGACGCTGTTGCTGCCGTTGCTGGTGCCGTCACTGGTGAACACGCTCAGCGTCGTGCCGAACACAGCGGTGCCGTTGAAGTTGGTGGTGGAGCCGATCGTGCCGATTTCGCCCAGGATCGACTGGAACTCTGTGTCCAGAGCGGCCGACTGTTGCGTGGACAGGCCGCTGGTGGCGCCCTGCGTGGCCAGGGTGATCGCCGTGTTGAGCAGGGTCGTGACCTGCGAGAGCGCGCCAGCAGCGGTCTGCAGTTCGCCGACGCCATTCTGTGTGTTCTGGGCCGACTGCGTCAAAGCCGCGATGTTGGCGTTGAGGCCGGCTGCGATGGAGCTGTTTGCAGGAGCAATGGCGGGAGAAACGAGCTCATTGCCGGTGGAAAGCTGTTGGAGGGTCGTCTGAAGCTGGCTCTGCGTGTTGCTGAGCGAGTTCTCAGCAATGATGTTTGTAACGTTGTTTACCGGACTGATGTTAGACATGTGAATCGCTCCTTATATCGATTTCCGCCTGCACCGAACCAGATCCGTCTTTAGGTCCAGAATCGTTACTTGGAGCAGGTGGTTATTGACTACGGGCACTCTATCGGCCTCTCGTTTTCGAGATTCTAGTTACGTCCTGATTTCTTGAATTGAAGTCTCTACAACTTTAGTGAAAGCGCCAGTGAATGAGCGTCTGCGTGTGATAGTTAGTGTCCGAAGGATCAAATCCTCTGCGCGACTGCCGCCGAAAGAACATCCCTTAGGGCCTGAAGGCCCCATCCATAAGGCCCGTATCGGCACGACTGAACTCGTGCCCTTTCAAAAACTCGACTACCGGATACGTCAGCCGCTGCCTGGAGCAAAAGAAAAGCCCGGCGCGAGGCCGGGCTTTTGTCGATGATGCGAACGGCTTGAGTTTCCGAGGGCGGCTATTTCTTTTGGCGCGTCTCGTGTTTTTCACGGTACATATCGGCGTCGGCCTCGGCAATCAAGTCCTGTAAGGTTTTTCCGGTCTTCCACTCGGCGATGCCGATCGACGCGTCAACTTCAACCACGGGGTTTTCCTCGCCCTTGCCGATCTGCAGCGTGTACTTGCCAAGGACCCACTTGCGCACGCGCTCGATATGCGTGACGGCTCCGGGGATATCGCTGGCGAGAACAATGATGAATTCATCGCCGCCCCAGCGGCCCACCAGGTCGCCGGAACGCGTGTTGGTTTGCAGTTCCATGGCGAACTGCTTCAATAAGTCATCCCCGGCCGGATGACCGTATTTGTCGTTGACCTGCTTGAAGCCGTTGAGGTCGAACATCACGACGCAGAAGCCCTGTTTGCTCTCAATGCTCCAGGTGACTCTTTCTTCAATACTGCGGCGGTTGGCCAGGCGCGTCAGCTCGTCGCGCATGCTGAGCTGTTCGACGGTGCGTAACTTCGTTTCGTAGATCGATACTTCGGCCCGTAGCTGCGCGACTAACTCATGGTTGTCGCGCGTCATCTGATCGACGCTGTTCTTGAGATCGGAGGCCTGTTTGACCAGCGAGGCGCGAATCTGCGTGAGGTCATCGAGGTTGGCGATGCCGGCCAGCCGGTCGGTCACTTCGCGGAAACGAACTGCATATCCCTGATCGCGGCTGCCCACCGATTCGGCGGTTTTAGCCAGGGCGACGAGAATCTCGCGCACTTCGTCGGCTTTGGCCTTGAGGTGTTGCGAAAGCCGTCCACCCCACTCCTGCATCTGGATCTCGACCTGTTTTTCGATATGCCGCACCGACTCAGGGGAGGGCTGGATCGAAACGCGATGCTCCAGGCGATGGAGGTTCAATTCGAGGTCGGCGCCGAACGCGGGGGAAATCTGGACGGCAGTTTTGCCAATTGCGCCGAGTAGATTGCGGTAGCACTCCATAGCTGCGGCGAACGAGCCGTCGATTTCCGGCTCTTCGATCAGAAGGCCAGATACATCCATATCTAAATATTTCTTTAGGGAGATCATTCTCGGTGTAACCCTTTCTTACTCGGGGAACGCAGTTTGAGGAAGTCCGCTCCAGCAGGCAGGTCAGAATTTCGCGCACGCAGATTCGTGCACAAACGCGCCCAACTGCCCTAGCTAGGATATTGGGGCGTCTATCGGCCAATAGACAAGCGATTTTTAGCCAGTTGGGGCCGGTATAGTTCCGAACGTAACCACTCCGGTTTTTCATCAGGCAACCCGCTAGATGGATTTACGGCAAGGTGGGGGTCAATGGGCGGCTAGACGCAGTCCGCGCCTTCCAAAGCCTGTTGAGCCGTTTGCGAATTGGTTCATCGACGACGACGTCAAGGAAGACGGAGCAGAGGAGCAGAAAGACGACGAAGGCCAGGAACTCCGGCAGGCTGGTTCGGCTGTCGGCGAGCTCGCGATGCTGGGCGCGGTTAACGGCGGCATGGAAATAGTGCCACAGCGGCGCCTGGACAATATAGGTGATGTAGCTGGCTTTGCCGAGCCGGTCCATTATGGTGTTGCCTAGGATCTTGGCCATGAATATGGTGCGATAGGTGCACAAGACGACAGCTGCGGCGAACAGAGCGACAGCCCCGCCGTTGATGAAAACTTCGCGCAGTTGAGCGGGCCAGAGAATTGCGGCGAGCACGATGGCGCCCAGGACCACGATGATCGGAGCGTCCATTGGCTTGCGGGTATCGGATGAGGAGCTTCGCCACAGGCCCAGCGAGATGCCGAGGCCGAACACTGGGACAAAGAATGCCGGGTTGTTGCCGATCCACGATCTCCAAAGGTGCGCGGGAATGACGCCGAGGCAAAAGGGGATTGTGCAGGCAGCGGGAATCATGGCGGCAAAGATCCACAGCACGCGATGATTGGCGCGGCCAATCGGTCCAACGAGAAATGGAAATGTCAGATAGAGGAATGCCTCAACCGACAGCGACCAGCTTGGCCCGTTCCACGACTGCGACAGCGGCGTCCAGGACTGCACCATGAAAAGATTGAGCGCCGCGGCGACGGGCAACAGATGAGGCGTTGCGTGGTATTTCTGAATCGCCAGAGGAAGAAAGAGGAGGAAGGCGAGAAGGTACATCGGATAGATGCGAACGAAGCGGGCCCAGTAGAAATCAGCTTTGTTGGGCGTGCTGGGATGGCGATGGGCCAGCACAAAGCCGGAGAGCAGAAAGAAAAATCCCACGGCGGCGGGGCCGCAGGCGACGAGCGCGTCGAGCTTTGTGCCCTTGGTTACAGGCATAAAGTGGAACGCTACGACGGCAAGCGCGGCGAGGCATCGAAGACCATTCAGTGAAGAGTAGTTGGAGCGCGCATCATAGCGCGCCGGCGATTTGCTTGGGGAAACAGGAATCGCAGACAGCAAAAGGATCTCCCTTCGTGAGGATGGGCGGAGACGAGGCGCGGCCTGTCGAGCGAGGCGGCTTTTGGCGCATCGAAGGGTTGGATGCGCAGACGGACGGGGAATAATTCTTGCGGGTGCAATGACAGGCCGGGCTGCGATCTCAGCGGCGCCGGCTCAAGCGTCTTTTTCTTATAGCTTGCGATCGCGCGGCGGGAGCTTCGATCCCCAGAACGCATACCACCCCACGCAGATGTAGCATATCAGCGGCACGGCCATCGACGCAGCCATGCTTTGCGTCCTTTGAAACACCAGGCCGATGAGCAGCGTGATCACTGCGCCGCCGATGATCGACATCACCAGCAGCGAGGCTGCAGGCTTGGTGTTCACGCCGAGATCGCGAATGCCAAGCGCGAAGATGGTGGGAAACATGATCGACATGAAGAAGCTGGTGAGAAAGATGGCCCAGACGCCGATCCAGCCGGGCCAGAGAATGCCGACGGCCACCAGCGCAATGTTGGCGATGGCGAAGGCGCCCATCAGCGCATTGGCGCGAATGCGCTTCATCCAATAGCTTGACCCGAAGCGGCCCACGCCGAACCCGGCCAGCGTGCCGGTGAGAAAGTAGCCGGCGGTCTTTTCCGGCAGATGCGTGTAGTCCTGCACATATTGAATGAAGTAGCTCCAGGTTCCGACCTGGGCGCCGACGTAGCAGAACTGCGCCGCCACCGCGAAGAGGAAATGGGGATAGCGCGCCAGGGCGCCGAAGCTGCCTTGGGCTTGGTCATTAGGGGCTTCGTCGTTGTTCGCCGCCTGCGCCGTCGCCACAGCCGGAAATCGCGTCAGCGCGATCAGCAGCGCCCACAGCAGGACCAGAGCGCCGATGGCCAGATATGGTCCGACGACGCGCATCGTCTCGTTATGCAGATAGGCCTGGTAGGCGCCCGCCGCTTTGAGCTGCGCGATCTGCTCGGGCTTCAGCTCGATGCCGGAGAAGATGAACATCGTACCGATCAGCACGCCGGAGATGGAGCCCAGCGGATTAAATGCCTGAGAAAAGTTGAGCCTGCGCACGGCGCTGCCGGCGCCGCCCATCTGGGCGATGAGCGGATTGGCGCCGGTCTCGAGAAACCCGAGCCCGGAGGCGATCACAAACAGGCCAAGCAGAAACAGGGCGTAGCTGCCGATGGCCGCCGCCGGCCAAAAGATGAACGTGCCAGCGCCATAGAGCAGAAGGCCTGTCAAAAGCCCGAATTTGTAGCCGCGCCGCCGCATGATGATGGCCGCCGGAATGGAGAAGACGAAGTACCCGATGTAGAAGGCGAACTGCACCAGCCCGGCCTGCAGGCGCGACAGCTCGAACGACTTCATGAACTGGCGGATCAGCACGTCGTTGAGATTGTTCGCGACTCCCCACAGGAAAAACAGTCCCGTGACCAAGGCGAAAGCGATCAAGCCCTCGGCAGGGAAGAGCGATTCGTTCTCGTTTTGCTCGGCTTGCGTGGGCGTGATCGCGAGGGGCAAAGGCGGCTCCTTGGGGGCCCTACCTTTATATCCGTTCGACAGCAAGAGCCGTCAAAGGAAGGCGTTACCGATGCTGATCGTCCGGCAACGTTGTAAGGAAAAATAGTCTAAAATGTAAGGAAGTGAGGCGCCGCCATGCCCTTGAAGCCTGCTTCCAAGCCGATAGAGACTGTCGAGGCGACAGTCACTTCCAAAGGGCAGGTGACTCTGCCCAAGGCATTGCGCAACCATCTGGGGATTCAAACCGGCAGTCGAGTCCGGTTTAGCCTGGCTTCCAATGGAAGCGCCCAAGCGGAGCGTGTTCTCTACGACCTCGAAGACCTGTGGAGTCTTGTGGACCAGGGCGGCAAGCCCGCAAGCGTGATGACCTTCGAAGAGATGGATGAAGCAAAGTCGCGCAGGAGTTGGTGATGATCGTTGCCGATACAAATGTCTGGGCGCGCGCTCTTCTCAACGACGATGCGTCGGAGGCGCGGAGGGCGCGAAAAGCGCTCGGCGCCGCGCGATCCCAAGGAGGCGTCTTTGTGCCCCTTGTCGTTTTTGCGGAGCTTGCCTGGGTGCTTCGCAGTCGATGGGAAAGGGATCGGGTGCTGATGAGCCTGGAAAGTCTGCTCATGACGCGCGGGGTTGTTGTCGAGGCGTCGACTCTTGCCCAGAGAGCGCTTACGAGCGCCCGTGAAGGCCATGGCGGTCTTGCGGATCACCTGATTGTTCAGATCGGTTTCGCGAACGGCGCCAAGGAGATCATCACCTTCGACAAAGCCTTTTCCAAGACGCCAAATGTTCGGCTATTGAAGTAATTGTCTCTAGATATCATGAAGATGATGGCGCATGAACGCGAACCCGCGATTCTCGGCCTTGTCGCCGGTCTTGGAGTCGGCGCAGGAATCTTCTACTACCGATCCCTGATCAATGCTCACCTTGCACGCGGGCTCGCGCCGCGCATGGTGATGGCGCATGCCAATGTGCAGAAGGTCATGAGCCTTGCTAATGCTCGCGAGTCGCATCAACTGGCCGATTATCTGGTGGGGCTTCTGGAGCAGCTCGCCGGCGGCGGAGCGCAAATCGCGACCATCCCCGCATTTGCACCGCAGGTCTGCGCGCAGGAACTGGCGGAGAGAACGCCGCTTCCGCTCATCAGCTTGCTCGACGCCATCGTCGACGAAGTGACGCGCCGCAAATTGGCGCGCGTCGCTGTTTTTGGAGCGCGCGTCACCATGGAGACAGGGCTCTTCGGCCGCTTGCGGCAAGCTACGGATGTGATCTCGCTGCGGCCGGAAGAGGTCGAGTGCATTAGCGGCATCTATGGAGAGATCGTAAAGAACGAAAAGGCCACTCTCGCCGAGTTTGAGGCCGTGCGCACATTGGCGCACTCACTCATCCAGCGTGAAAGCCTCGATGCGATCCTTCTCGCTGGAACCGATTTCTCGTTTGTGTTCGATCCGGCGAACGCGGATTTTCCGCATCTCGATGGGGCGCGCACGCATATCGATGCGATCATGGCCAGATTAACTTGCTGATGAGAATGCCAAAGCCTGGGACGATGGGACCAGATATTCTCACTTGAATCATGACCAGGCGGCCGACAGTACATCCGCAAGAAATGGCGTTTTACGATTCCGCTTGGCCCACTATGATTTGCGGATTATTTCTCCAATCTGCGCAGAATAAGAAGCGAGTGCAGTGTCACCGCATTTACCCCAAGGTTGGAGGGATACCCTCCCCCCCTCCAAAATTTGCTGTTTTGCACAGCGAATTTGCAAATTATTTCGCCGTTCTGAGTAAGATCAGCGCGCTACTGTGGTCCCCAGATGCGGAACTCGCCGCTCAGGTGCATGAGGCTCATCAGGTAGAGCATGCCGTCGTAGTAGCGGTTCTGGCCCGATGGGATCGGCGTGTTCCAGAGCGCTTCAGTGAATTTTTTGGCGCGGGCTTCATCGGTTGCGGCCAGACCTGCGACGGCGTTGGTTCCGGCGAGGCCTGAGGGATGATCCTCGTGCGTGAGGCCGGGCGTCGCGCCGAGGTCTTTGCCGTCGAGCGAGTAGACGGGGCCATACGAATCGATGCCTTGTGAGTCGAAGAATTTTTGAATGCGATCGCTGAGGTCACGCTCGGCGGGCGCCTTTTGCCACCATGACCAGTCGACGGACCAGTTGCTGGCCACTCGCCATGCGTCGTAGCCGAACGCGCCGGATTGCGGGAAGCGATTGGCGTGCGGCGTTCCATCGAAGTTGCCGTAGCTCGGGGCGAGGCCGGTGACGGGATTCGTCGTTTGCACGAAGTAGGAGCGGCTCACTTCGGCGGCATGCGCCCAGTAGGCGCGATCCTGCTCCGGTCCCCAGCGCGACCACAGTTCATAGAACGCGGGCAGATGATACGAGGGATCGCTGAAAGGATCGGGCATGATGTCGGGCACGAAAAGAATCATGGGCGGATTGGCGTTCATCATCGGACCGACGCTATGCGGTCCGTATTTGCCGGGCCCAATGATGATGGGGTGATGCACCATCGCGGTGAGCAGCCTGTCGGCTTCGGCGCGATAGTCATAGATGCCTTTGCCGCCGGGCCAGCGATTGGCCGCGAACAGCAGCGCCATGGCGAAGTAGGACTCGCCGTCCGGCGCTGCGCCTTCGGAGTTGTGCGTCCCGTCGGTCTTGCACGACCATGCGAAGTACTCGTAGCTCGGCGCCTGGGGGTCGGAGATGTACATGTAGGTCTTGGCCCAGTTCCAGAGGCCGTCGAACTCGGACTTTTTGCCGAGCTGGACGGCGATCATCATGCCGTAGGACATGCCTTCGGTGCGCACGTCGTGATTGGCCCAGTCGGTGAGGTACATCAGGGGGCCGTTGGCGTTCGATCCGGCGGCAAAGGCGATGGCCTGCGTTTGGGGGTCGCCGTGAAAAAGCTGTTGATAAGCCGCATCGATCTTGGACTGGATTTCCTGTTGCGAGTGGCCGTCTTCGGCGAAGAGATCGCGATAATGCCCAGTCGCGTAGGCGCCGTGGCCGTCATCGGGCGCGGCCGCACGGGCGGCGAGCGCGGTTAAAAGAATGGCGCATGAAGTCAGGATGTCAATGATTCGCAGGCGCATCAATCTCCTCAAGTAAGGCGATTTAGTATCGCGCCGCGAGGGACGGGAAGGCAAATCGGAGACAGCCGCACTGAAAGCGCTTCGGTTCGTTCGGGCGCCTTCGCCAAGCAACTTCGCAGATTCGCGCTGGCGTCTAAGGGAAACGGTAGGTTAGTGCAATCTCGGCGTATCTGACTCGGTTCGTAACTTAGTTAGCTTAGGAGCCCCAAGGTGAAGCATCTTAGTAGCTGCCTGCTCGCCGTCGTATGCGTAAGCCCCCTGTCCCTAACTTGTTTCGGCCAGAGTCTTAACCCTCTTCCGTATCCCTCGTTCACATCGGCAAGTTCGCCCAGTGGTCCATCGCCCTTGCACATCTACGGCATCGACGTGAACAACGACGGCTTCACGGACATCCTTCAGGACGCGGGCAATCCCGGCATCACCGGCAGCTTCTTCTCCGTCAGCCTTTCCAATGGCGACGGCACTTTCAAACCGCCGGTCACTTACAAGGTCAACTCCAATACCTGGACTCCCCTTACTTATGCCGACTTCAACAAAGACGGCAACGTTGACATCGCCGTCGCGCTCCCCGGCACGAATCAGGTTGCTGTTTATTTCGGCAATGGCGACGGCACA
>DATHNJ010000126.1:0-18632 GCA_035486155.1 Occallatibacter sp.
CGACACAACTGTCTTTGCCGACCCGACGGTCTGCTCTGGGAAATCTGTCTTGTGCGGGGTGCTCATCAGCGATTCGTCCCGTGGGCGCACTCGAAAAGCTTGGCGCCGCATCGAGAGCGGCATAGGCGCCGCGGCTGGACAGGCGGGGAGTTGCTTAGTCGCGATATCCAGCGCTGACGGAGACACGCTTACGGCCTGCCGCACGACGGCGGCTGAGCACAGCTGCGCCGCTCTTGGTCTTCATGCGCGAACGGAAGCCATGCTTCTTCACGCGGGCGCGGCGGTTGGGTTGAAAAGTACGCTTGGGCATGTGATGCTCCTGAATCCTTAGAGAAATCTTGGCCTATCGGCGAGCTTTTAGTGTATCGCAGGTTGGGTCAGGAATCCAGTCGAGGGTCAATCGGGGAGTAATCAGGCTCGGTCAGATTCAGTCAGAGCGCGCAGAGGAATAAATGCCGCCGGTAGTTGTGTTCGGAGCAAACAAAGTCGAACGACGGTGCATCCAAACTCAACTCGCATGCGGCAACCGAGTGTGCTGTTTGCACGCTGTACGCGCGATCATTTCATGCTTTCACCAACGATGGTGCAACTGAAAAAGATTCGCTGAACTATTGTGAATAGGTCATTGCAATGAGGTCTGAATGTGCTACTATCGGGTCCGTTCAGAAAAGATTTCCAGCGTCCCACGGAACGAGAAATCATCCGGAGTCCCGAATTGCAGGTCAGGGACTAAACACGGCGATCACGCAGGTTTTAGAACGCAACTCGACGGTGAGCGAGAGCTCGACTGCGGCGATAGCCATTTTCTAAACCGAGAAAGATGAACCGCTCCGGCTTTTCACGGCGACGCAATCAAGGACCGCTCGATGGTATTTGCAATCTCTCCCGCCTCCGCCCTCAATCCCTGGCTTCAGATTCTCGGGGCCCTCGAGAAAAAAGTCATCCGCCAGTCATACGAAACGTGGCTCAAGCCCACGCGTTTTAGTCATTCCTCGGGAAGGACGCTGTACGTGCGTGTGCCGTCGGCTGAGTTTCAGCACATCGGCGACAAGTACGGCGACCTGATCCAGGAAGCAATCGACACGCACTCGCTTGAATTCGACGATGTAGTCTTTGTGACCGCGAGCGAAGACCCTTCGGTTCCGCCGCAGCGCAAGGACGGAGGGTTTCCTCCGCTGCCGTCGCATGCGCCCACTGCGCCGCCGTCGTCGAATCATCGCGCGCCGGAGCAGGCGCGCTTCGACTGGTCAACCGCCGCGCAGTTGAACTCACGCTATACGTTCGACAATTTTGTCATTGGCAATGGCAACCAGTTTGCGCGCGCCGCTGCTCTGGCGGTCGCGGAGCGGCCATCGCGCGCCTACAATCCGCTGTTCCTGTATGGCGGCGTGGGAATGGGCAAGACGCACCTGATGCACGCGATTGGGCATGAGGTGAAACGGCGCCAGCCGATGGTGAACATCTGCTATGTGTCGGCAGAGAAATTCACCAATGAGATGATCACCTCTCTGCGCAACGATCGCATGACGAGCTTCCGCGATCGCTTCCGCTCCGTGGATGTGCTGCTGGTGGATGATATCCAATTCATCGCGCAGAAGGAGCGCACGCAGGAGGAGTTCTTTCACACATTCAATGCGCTGCATGAAAGCATGCGACAGATTGTGATTGCTTCGGATCGTCCGCCGAAGGAGCTGGCGGAGATCGAAGATCGTCTGCGTTCGCGTTTCGAGTGGGGCTTGATCGCTGACATTCAGCCGCCCGATCTCGAGACGAAGGTCGCGATTCTGCAGAAGAAGGCGGAGAGCGAGCAGGTGGTGCTGCCGACGGACGTCGCGCTTTTCATCGCGTCGAATGTGCGGACCAATGTGCGCGAGCTGGAAGGCGCTCTGGTGCGCTTGATCGCGTGGTGCCAGCTCAACCGCATGGAGATTACGCTGGCGGCGACGCAGCAATGCCTGAAGCAGTTCATCGACATGCAGGTGCGCAAGATCACGATTGAGGCGATTCAGCGCGCGGTGGCTGAGCAGTTCGGCATGAAGGTGAGCGACCTGAAGCAGAAGAACAACTCACGCAACGTGGTTGTGCCGCGGCAGATTGCGATGTATCTGGCCAAGCAGATGACCGAGGCGAGCCTGCCGGAGATTGGACGGCAGTTCGGCAACAAGCACCACACGACGGTGATGCACTCGATTGGGAAGATTGATGAGCAGCGGCGCGGGGATAAGGATCTGCATCGGACGTTGAACAAGCTGCAGGAGCAGTTGAACGCGTAGAGCGGGTCCCTCTCAGGGCCCAAAGGCCCTCATCAATAGATCAGATTTTTCGGCGCGACTAAAGTCGCGCCCCTTCAAAAGCAGCGTCTCTCGAATAAATAAACTCAAAAGGCGCTTCCATATCGGAAGCGCCTTTTGAGTTTTGTGCGGAATCGGCCTAGTGGATGTATTGCGAGTTCTGCATCGCCATCTTCACGCGGAAACTAGTGAGGGCGGCGCCCCCGGCGATAGCTGCGATGCGCGCGGTCTTGCGATAGCGGGTGTGGTCGAACCAGCGCGGAACCGTGACCGAAGCATACGAGAAGCCGAGCTCATAGGCGGTCATGGAGGCGGCGATGCCGGCGCGGTTGTTGCTGCCGAAGAGGGTGTTGAGCGAGTCGCCTTCCTGAGTGGAGTGGCTCAGGCCGAGCTGAGTGGTCGTAGCGTCGGCCAAGAAGCCGAGGCGTTCTGCGGCGAGCACGAACTGTTCGGTGCGCGCCAGCTTGGATTGATCTTCCAGCGGAGCAGAGTAGCGAGGAGTAAAGCTGTAGGCAGGCCAAGTGAGGATGCGCAGCGCCTTGTCCACATGCGTTGCAGGCGCCTGCGGGGCGGGCGCGTCAGTGAACTCTTCGGCCTGCATTTGAGCGATGCCCAGCAAAGCGCCGAGCGCGAGAACCAAGATTTGTAATTTTGTTTGCTTGCTCACTTCAGCCTCTTCTTTAAGAAGCCTCAGTCTCTCGCAACCTAACTTGCAGAGCCATACTACTTTGCGCGCGAGCCGCTGCTGCTTTGGTTAGTCACCAAATGTGCAGGAAATACCGCCTTGGTAACGCACTAAAGGGGGATATCGACGGACGAACCGGGCGAAGGCGATTCGATTGTCCGCGTTGCCCTTACGGGGCTCGTGTTGTGTGGGGGCAGCTGTCCAAGGGCGTTGCCCTGGGCTATTTTCCTTTGCTCCCTACGGGAGCTTAGCCAAGTTGGCGAGCTCGGGATTCACTGCTAATTCTCCGGGTCTGAAGACCACGCAGCGCAGTCCTATCGTGCGCTCATTACTTAGGCAGAGTCATCAGATCCACAAAAGTGCGCGTGAATCGCGGCAGGTCGAGGTCGACTTGGGCGTGGACGAGGCGTACGCCTGTCGTGGGCTTCAGCTTCTCGGTCCATGTGAGTGTGTCGCCGTAGGTGGGACCGTGGTTGATGTCCACGTCCATGTAGACGACCTTCTGCTTGGTGATCAGCGTTGGATCGAGCCAGGCGCATGCGGCGATTTCATCCCACATGTAGTAGAGCTCCTGGCTCCAGGCGGCGATGTAGCGCGCGGTGGGCGCCTGCGATTGGGCGATCTGGTCGACGAGCTTCTGCGTGAAGGCGGCTTTGAGGGAGACGTCGACTGTGGTGACGTCGATGCGCGGCCAGTCGGCGTGCAGCACGATGTGCGCGGCCTCGGGATCGAACCAGAAGTTGAATTCGTGGCGCGGGTCGGTGGCGAACTCGGGATCGTCGGTCTCCGGATTGAGGCTGCCGCCCATCAGGACGATGCCCTGGGTCAGCGAAGCGAACTCCGGATCGATGGAGATGGCGAGGGCGATGTTGGTGAGTGGGCCGGCGGCGTAGATGGTGACCTGATGCGGGTGCGCGCGCACCTGGCGGATGAGGAAGTGAACTGCGTCTTCGTCGATGGGCTTGATGGACGGATTACCTTCGGGCAGCTGCGGAATCACGTATGGACCGTGCGATTCGATGTGGTCCGGCGTGATGGGAGTGACGCCGTGCGCATCCTCGACGAGCGTTGTGGGGCCTTGTCCCCAGGCGCCAAGCCAGGTGACTTTGCCGACAAGCGCGGCGGTCAGCTCGGTTTCTCGCTGCGTGCGGACCAGCGGGAAGACTGCGCCCTTGGCGACGGGCACATTCGGATGGCCGGTGAGTTCGAGCATGCGCAGGGTGTGCTGCGTTTCTTCGTCGCGCCATGCGTTGCCCGTCACCATGGTGATGCCGAGGACTTCAACCTGCGGCGACTGGAGCAGAGTGAGCATGGCCATCTGGTTCGATCCGCCGGGGCCGGAGCCATCCTGATCGATGAGCACCATACGTTTGGAAAGCACGGAGTGTTTTTGGGCAGGACAGAGCGGGGCGAGCAGAGCGAACAAAAGCAGAAATGCGTGCAGTTTCATTGACCCGTATTTTTGCATACGGGGAAGGAGCAATCCGAGAGAAATAAGGACGGCCTTAGCGACGATTGAAGCCGCGCGGCCGAACCTGCGGCGCAACCGGCAGGTTCGTCTTTCCCGCAGGGTACACCGCGAGAAAACGATCCATCCCTTCGCCGGAGCTGGCAGTTTCCACACCGTCGATATTGCGAAACGACATGTGCAGGAGACGGCGCTCGCGGCTGTTCATGGGCGGGAACGCGTAGGGAACACCTGTTTTACGGACCTTCTCCGCGGCGGTCTCGGCGGCCATGCGCAGCTCCTGCGCGCGCAGAGCCTTGAAGTTGCCGGCGTCGAAGCTGATCAGGTCGTGCTCGCGCTGATCGAGACGCAGCATCTGCGCGGCGATGGTCTCCAGGGCGCGCAGCAATTCGCCGTTGTGCTGCGTCACGAGCGGGACGTCGGGTCCACCGAGCTCCACGTAGATCTGGCGCGCCTCGAGTCCCTCGGGGTCGCGTGCGCCGTCCCCTGCGGTGATGCGGAATTTGAGTTTGAGTCCGCCGAGTTTATTGAGATTGGAGAGGAACCCGGCTATCGTCTGTGCAGCTTCCTGCAGGTCGGCAATCGGCATAACGGATTAGTATCGCAGAGTTGAGCGACGGTGCGCGAACTCGGCGGTCATTCTTTGGCATGGGGCAAAGAACGATTCAGGGAATGGTTGGGGGAGGATTCGGGACGGGAATACTCGAGCCGACGGTCCGGAATCGCGCGCATGATCGGTCAAAGATTGGTCAGGGATCGGATGGGAGAATGAATGTATGCCGTCCACAGAACCGATTGTGCTCAATGCCGCTCAGGCGCGCGTGCTGGGAGCGTTGATGGAAAAAGAGACGACCACGCCGGATTATTACCCGCTCTCGCTGAATGCTCTTGCGAATGCTTGCAATCAGCGCTCGAATCGCGAACCTGTGATGGATTTGACGGAAGACGAAGTACGCGATGCGCTCGCCGGACTGCAGCAACATCGATTAGCTGGTCCGGCGCGCGGCGCCGACAGCCGGGTGACGAAATACGAGCACTGGCTTGGCGAGGCTTTCAATTTCAGTCGGGCGGAGACTGCTCTGTTGTGCGTGCTTTTGCTGCGTGGGCCGCAGACGCCAGGCGAACTGCGCGGGCGCACGGAGCGCATCCACAAATTTGTGGAGATTGGCGATGTGCTGGGCGGACTGCAGAGGCTGATGGAACGGACGCCGGCGCTGGTGGCTGTTTTGGCGCGACAGCCGGGGACCAAAGAGTCCCGCTATGCGCATTTGCTGTCGGGCGAAGTGAGCGCGGCGCCGGTGGCTGCTGCGGCGCAAGCGTCCACCGAAGGTCGGTCGGTTTTGGAGGAGCGGATTGTTGAGCTCGAGTCCAACATGGCCGCGCTGCGGAATGAACTCGCCGCGCTCAGAGAGAAGTTTGAGGCTTAGATCAATTGAGCGAAGCTAAGAGCCCCAATGGATATTCGGCCATTCAATGGACGGGCTGAAGCCCGTCGCCTTCACGCAAAGGATTCGTGCAGCCTTTTTCGGCACGGCCAAAGCCGTGCCTTTTCACAACTCCGCTTCGAGGATTCGTCAGACACCGATTAGATCAGTTCGTAGCCGGCGAACCAATAGCCGATCTCGAAGGCGGCGGTGTCTTCGGCGTCAGAGCCGTGAATGGCGTTCTCCTGGATCGAGCCTGCGAACTTTTTGCGAATGGTTCCTTCTTCGGCATTCGCGGGGTTAGTCGCGCCCATCAGCTTGCGCAGGTCGGCGATGGCGTTGTCTTTTTCAAGCACCATCAGAAACAGCGGCCCTGACGACATGAATGTAGTGAGGTCGTTGAAAAACGGCCTCTGGGCATGCACGTGATAAAAGCCCTTGGCCTGGGATATGGAGATGGATGATTTCTTGATTGCGACGAGCTTGAATCCGGCTTTTTCGATCTCTGCGAGAATTGCGCCGGTATAGCCTTTCGCGACTGCGTCGGGCTTGACGATGCTGAAGGTGCGTTGCGGCACTTGATTGACTCCTCAAATGGGCCTTGGCCCGTTCTTCATTGTAAAGGTCGGCGTTGCGGCCAGCGGGAAGATGAAAATCTGATAGAGTTTCGGCATGCTTCGCCTCGATCGGGTCTCCTGTTGTCTTGTCCTCCTCGCCGCAAGCCTCTCTACGGTCGTTCCTGGTCAGTCTTCCAGCACAAGCAGCAGCAAAGCCGGCGCGGAGCTGCGCGTCTTCGATCCGTCGTTGATCGACGCATCGGTAGACCCATGCGACAACTTTTATCGGTTCAGTTGCAACGGCTGGTTTCAGCGCAATCCGCTGCCTCCCGATCAGACATCGTATGGCCGCTTCACCGAGTTGCAGGAGTTGAATCGGCTGCACCTCAAGGAGATTCTGGAGCAGGCGGCGGCGACTTCGGCGACGCGCACGCCCAACGAACAGAAGATCGGCGATGAATATGCAAGTTGCATGGACACGACGGCGATCGACAAGGCCGGTCTGACGCCGCTCCAACCGGAGCTGGATCGCATTGCGGGGCTGAAGTCGACGGCTGAATTACCGGCTGAAATTGGACACTTGCAAACGATCGGCGTGAACGCATTTTTCGGCTTGAGCGCCAGCCAGGACTTTGCCGATGCGAGCTCGGTGATCAGCTTCTATGGAGCAGGCGGCTTGGGGTTGCCGGAGCGCGATTACTACACGCGCACAGATGCAAAATCGGTGGAGCAGCGCAATCAATATGTCGATCATGTGGCCAAGATGTTCTCGCTGGCCGGCGAGCCCGAAGCCAAGGCGCGCAAGGATGCTCAAACGGTGCTCGCGATTGAAACGCGCTTGGCGAAGGCGTCGCTGACGATCACCGAACAGCGCGATCCTCAGAACCTGAACCATCCGACGGATGTAGCCACGTTTAGCAAAGAGCTCTCTCACTTTTCGCTTGCCGCTTACACGGCGGCGACGCATGCGCCGGACTCAGGGAAGATGAATGACGCGGAGCCAAAGTTTTTTGCGGCGTTCAACAGCCTGCTGGGCGATACGCCGCTGGATCAGATCAAAACCTATCTGCGGTGGCATGTACTGCACGCTTTTGCAGGGACGAGCATGCCGACGGCTTTCGATGATGAGTCATGGCATTTCTACTCGCACATTCTGAACGGCGCGGAGAAGCAGCAGGAACGCTGGAAGCGCTGCACCAGCCGTGTGGATAGCGAGATGGGCGAAGCGTTGGGGCAGGTGTATGTGGCGAAGTATTTTCCGCCAGATGCGAAAGAGCGTGCGCTGGACATGACGCTGGCGATCGAACAGGCGATGGACCACGACATCGATGGTCTCGATTGGATGAGCGCGGAGACCAAGGCAAGAGCGAAGGAAAAGCTGCGCGCCGTCATGAACAAGATCGGATATCCGGATCAGTGGCGCAATTATTCAAAGCTCGAGATTGTGCGCGAGGACGCGCTGGGCAACGAGGAGCGTGCGGCGCAGTTTGAGTTTGCCCGCAATCTGGCGAAGATCGGCAAGCCGGTGGACAAAAACGAATGGTTCATGTCGCCGCCCACGGTGAATGCGTACTACGATCCGCAGCAGAATAACGTGAATTTTCCGGCGGGGTACTTTCAGCCGCCATTCTTCAGCGATAAAGAAGACGACGCCGCGAACTACGGCGATATGGGGTCGACTGTCGGGCACGAACTGACGCACGGATTCGACGACGAAGGACGGCAGTTCGATAAAGACGGGAACCTGAAGAATTGGTGGACGAAAGACGACGAAGAGAAATTCAACGAGCGCGCCGATTGCGAGGTGAAGCAGTACGACGCGATCGAGGCTGTGCCGGGCGTGCATTTAAACGGCAAGCTGACGCTGGGCGAAAACCTTGCCGATCTCGGGGGGCTGTGGCTGGGTTGGCTGGCGTGGCTCGATAAGGCGGAGGCCGGGCACATCGATATGGCCGCAAAGACCGATGGCTATACGCCCGATCAGCGGTTCTGGATCGCGTATGCACAGCAGTGGTGCACGCAGACGCGGCCAGAGCAGTTGCGGAGCCAGGCGCAAACAGATCCGCATGCGCCGGATGAGTATCGAACGAATACGGTGCTGCAGGATCTGCCTGAATTTGCGAAGAGTTTTAGCTGCAAGAAGACCGACAAGATGGTGAGTCCGAAGCCGTGCCGGGTCTGGTAAAGACTGGCCGTCCAGGCGTCCGCGGGCTTCGCCCGCCTAATCTGTGAAGGAACGAAGAAGGCCCACCGTGAAGATGGGCCTTTCTTTTTCGATGGCTTGAGCCGGGCTGCTTTTATGCCTTGCCGATGACCTTGGCCAGCGTGGCGCCGATCTCGGCCGGCGAAACGACGACGTGAATGCCTGCGGCTTCCATAGCTTTCATCTTGTCAGCGGCGGTGCCTTGTCCGCCGGAGATGATAGCGCCGGCGTGGCCCATGCGGCGGCCTGGAGGCGCGGTCTGGCCGGCGATGAAGCCGACGACGGGCTTCTTGACGTGCGCTTTGACGTAGGCTGCAGCGGCTTCTTCATTTGTACCGCCGATCTCGCCGATCATGATGATGGCTTCGGTGCCGGGATCGTCGTTAAGCAGGCGCAGCGCGTCGATGTGCGTGGTGCCGATGATGGGATCGCCGCCGATGCCGATGGCCGTTGATTGGCCGATGCCGCGCTGGGTGAGCTGATGCACGGCTTCGTAGGTCAGTGTGCCCGAGCGCGAGACGATGCCGACCGAGCCTTCTTTGTGGATTCGGCCGGGCATGATGCCGATCTTGGCCTTGCCGGGCGAGATGACGCCGGGGCAGTTGGGGCCGATGAGGCGCGACTTGGAGGTCTTGAGCTTGGCCCAGACCTTGACCATGTCGAGGGTGGGGATGCCTTCAGTGATGCAGACGATGAGCGGAATGCCTGCGTCTTCGGCTTCGAGAATGGCGTCGGCTGCGAACGGGGGCGGGACGAAGATCATGGTCGCGTTGGCGCCGGTTTCTTTTACCGCGTCAGCAACGGTGTTGAAGACGGGCCAGCCTTCGTGGGCGGCTCCACCTTTGCCAGGCGTGACGCCGCCGACGACCTTGGTGCCATATTCGGCGCAGCCCTTCGCGTGAAAGGTGCCTTCCTTGCCGGTGATGCCTTGCACGATGAGTCGCGTGTCGTTGTTCACCAAAACTGCCATCTATGCCAACCCGCCTTTCGCCGCGGTCACGACCAGTTCTGCTGCTTCCTTCATTGTTGCGCCTACCTGGAAGTTCAGGCCGGACTCTTTGAGGATCTTGCGGCCTTCTTCGACGTTGGTGCCTTCGAGGCGAAGCACGATGGGGACCTTGACGTTGAGTTTCTTGGCCGCGGCTACGACGCCGGTGGCGAGGCGATCGACGCGCAGGATGCCGCCGAAGATGTTGATGAAGATCGCCTTCACATGCTCGTCGGAGAGAAGAATTTCGAAGGCATGCTCGATTTGTTCCTGCGTGGCGCCCCCGCCTACGTCGAGGAAGTTCGCGGGGCTTCCGCCGGCGTATTGAATGATGTCCATCGTCGCCATTGCGAGGCCGGCGCCGTTGACCATGCAAGCGATGGAGCCGTCGAGCTTGATGTAGTTGAGCGAGTACTTGCTGGCTTCAACTTCGAGCGGGTCTTCCTCGGCTACGTCGCGTAGAGCCTTGATGTCGGCGTGGCGGAAGAGCGCGTTGTCGTCGAAGTTGATTTTCGCATCAAGAGCGAAGAGCTTGTCGTCCTTCGTCGTGATGAAGGGATTGATCTCGAGCAGCGAGGCGTCGGTATCGATGAAGGCTTTATAGAGACTGCCGAAGAAGCTCACTGCCTGATTGATCTGCGTGGGCTTCAATCCGAGCGAGAAGGCCAGCTTGCGCGCCTGCCATGCGCCGAAGCCGACTGCAGGATCGATGCTCTCTTTGTAGATGGCCTCGGGAGTTTTGGCGGCGACCTCTTCGATCTCCATGCCGCCGGCCTTCGACGCCATGAAGACGAGTTTGCCGGTGGCGCGATCGAGCACGATGCCGAGATAAAGCTCGCGATCAATCGCGGCGGTCTCTTCGATCAGCAGGCGCTGGACCTTCTGCCCTTGCGGGCCGGTCTGATGCGTAATGAGCTGCATGCCGAGGATGTTCTTGGCGTACAGTTCGGCGTCTTCGCGGGTCTTGGCGACTTTGACGCCTCCGCCCTTGCCGCGGCCGCCGGCATGAATCTGCGCCTTGACGACCACTCCGCCTGCGCCTTCAGAAAACAGCTTGCGCGCCACGTCGTTGGCTTCTTCCAGCGTGTTGGCTACTTCGCCCTTGGGCACAGCAACGCCGTACTTGGCCAGGATCTCTTTCGCCTGATACTCGTGGATTTTCATCTTGGATTGACCGTCTATCCGCTGCGGGTTGGAGTCGCACGATTGTAACGAGCGCGGCAGTGCAGCAGCACTCAAAATAGTATCTTGCGCCACGAACGCCCCGCAACGGCCGAGGGCCGTTTTGATCTCCAACGGCGAATCAGCGAAGCGGGAATTACCATAATGAGAGATGGGAATCCTCAAAGATCTTTTGAAGCCGCTGGCCGAAGATGGGACGGCATTGACGCGCGAGCAAGCCGCTGCAGTGCTTGGTGAAATTCTGTCCGGCGAAGCGAGCGAGGCGGAGACTGCGGCGCTGCTATCCGTATTGGCGACGCGTGGCGAACAAGCGCCGGAGCTGGCCGGATTTGTGGAGGGGATGCGGGCGCGCGCGATCTCATTGCCGCTGACAGAGGAAGAGCGCGCCGAGTTGGTGGATACGTGCGGCACCGGCGGCGGAGGGCCGTTGACCTTCAATATTTCGACGGGCGCTGCGCTGGTGGCGGCTGCGGCGGGCGCGAAGGTCGCCAAACACGGCAATCGCGCGGTGACGTCGCAGGCCGGCTCGGCCGACGTGCTGGAGGCGCTGGGTGTGCCGATCGCATTGGGTCCGGAGATGGCTGCGGCCTGTCTGCGCGAGACGGGATTTATGTTTCTGTTTGCGCCGCTCTACCATCCGGCCATGAAGGCTGTGGGTCCGCTGCGCAAGGCGCTGGGGTTTCGGACAATTTTCAATCTGTGCGGACCGCTAACGAATCCGGCGGGCGCAAGAGCGCAGGTGATTGGAGTGATTGCGCCGAGCCGCGTCCTGCTGGTGGGGCGGACGCTTCGGGAGCTGGGGGCCAAGCGCGCATTCGTCGTGCATGGCAGCGATGGGATCGACGAGCTGACGACGACAGGCGAGTCGATTGTAGCGAGGATTGAAGAAGCACAAGAGGGCGACAGGCCGGAGCTCAAGGGCGCGCGGATTACGCCGGAGATGGCTGGGGTTCCGCGGGCTACGCTCGATCAGTTCACGGGCGGCGACATCAAGACGAATGCGGCGTTGCTGTATGACGTGCTGACTGGGATCGCCGGAGCACGCCGGGACATTGTGCTTCTGAATGCTGCCGCGGCGCTGGTCGCGGCGGGATTGGCGGGCGATCTGAAAGAGGGCGTGGCGCTGGGGGCTGAGGCGATCGATTCCGGCCAGGCGGCGGCGACGCTGGCGAAGCTGCGGAATTTTGGGGAGAAGTACGCGAAGACGATCAACTAGGCTCGGCGCTTTGGGCGCTTGCGCCGCAACGAGAAAAGATACTGTTGAGAGTTTCCGTATCAAGCCAGCTTGTGGATTTACGATCGGCCGGTTCGGATTTAAAATATCCCCATGCCGTTTCCGATTCGCACCTGCGCCGTTTGCGGCGACGAGTTCGAGTTGAAGCCCGACAAGCCGGGGTTCGCCAATCGCTGTCCTTCGTGCAGCGAGTCGGAGGACTCGGACAATGAGGGATCGAGCCTCAGCAGCGGCGACAGCGAGTTGAACGCGGCGCGTCGCGGCGCGATGCGCGACATGCTCTATCGCAAAGAGAGCTGAAGTCCGGTTGTGCTCACTGAGCGCGTTTTCAAGACAAAACCAGCGAGTTAGCGCCGTTTCGCGGCGTAGCAAGTTAGCGAGTCAGCCCGTGGATTAGTTTTCCACCCAGGCTGTGCGTCCGTGCGTGGCGTTCTTGCTCGATCTCTCAAAATCGAGAAATGGGGCGCCCATCGATGGGCTTTTCGGTCGCCCCTACGGGAGCCTGACTCTATGCCGTGGTGCGGCTATCGCTGGAAGATGCGTTTCGCGCTCAAAGTCAGGCCGCCGTCGAGCAGAATGGCGATGCAGCCAACGAGCATGCAGAGGTCAGTGCGCGACTCGTGGAGAAAACTCAGCAGGCCGTAGTGGCTCATATGCGGCGCGTCGAAGCGGCCGAAGCGATGGCCGAGCAGGATGGGAATCTTGGTTGTGCAGATTGCGACGAGGATCACGACGAGCAGCAGGAGCGCCGCATCGCCGGCGTAGATGCCGAGGATCAGAGCCGCGCCGGCGATGATTTCGACGACGGCGACGAAGGGCGCGAGCAGATGTGGCCAGGGCAGGCCGATGTGCGTGAAGCGGCCGACGCCGAGTTCGCCGGGCTGGGTGAATTTGAGAATGCCCTCGGTGAGAAAGACCAAGCCGACGACGATGCGGATCAGAAGCATGGGCAGGTTCTTGCGCATCGGGGGTCTCCTGTTCGGGGCAGGTCCAGGTCAAAGATTGGTCGTGAGTTTCGCTCGACTCAAAAGAGCATACCGCAGGGCGATACATGATCAGAGCAGCGCTTCGATCGCAGCCGTGAGGGATTTCGGCTCTTTGGATGGCCCGAATCGATTGACCACCGTTCCGTTGCGATCCACTAGAAACTTGGTGAAGTTCCACGCGATGCGCCGCAGGCCCAGAAGGCCGCGTTTCTGGTCCTTGAGAAATCGGTAGAGCGGGTGCGCACTGGGGCCGTTGACGTCGATCTTGGCGAAGATGGGAAAACTGACGCGATAGTTTTTTTGGCAAAAGGCGCCGATCTCCTCGGCGTTGCCCGGCTCCTGGCGACCGAATTGATTGCAGGGGAAGCCAAGAACCGCCAGGCCGCGGTTCTTATACGTAAGGTAGAGCCGTTCGAGCCCTGCGTATTGCGGGGTGAAGCCGCATTGACTCGCCGTATTCACGATGAGCAGGACCTGGCCCTTGAATTGGCCGAGATCGATGGCGCGCCCGTCGAGCAATGGCGCAGAAAAGGCGTATATATTGTGGGACCCGGCGCTCATTTTGTTGATTCGCTCTCAGGGCGAGGATGTCATGTTTGGGTCGGGTGCGTCTAAAAGACGCAGAGGATCAACCAAAGATGCGAAGTGAAGTGGGCATCCGGCCTTCTGGGTCCATTAGACTGGATCATGTGTCGGCCAGGCCCATTCGCAGACCAAGTTTCAGCCTCTGCAAGGGCGATGCGGGACGGACCGCACTGATGGCGTCCTGCGTACAGCCGAGCATCAGAGCCGATATCGGGGAAAGATAGGATTTTGCGCCGGGTTTCATGCGCCCGCAGGTTTGGGCGCGGTGGCCGCGGTCCAATATAATCAGTCTTTCCGCATAGCAGTACCAGATTTTCAGCAACGAGGGTGTGCATATTCTTCCCGTGAAGTTTGAAATTGGACCGCACCAGAACGTGTGCTCGCCGCGAGAATCCAGCCCGGTGAAGAGGAAGCGCGCTTCCATCGTTCGCAGCAACGGGATTTCCGTCCGCTGGCTGAGAGTGCTTGCGTGCATGCTGCTGGCGATCGCGACGGTCGCCGCCACGGCCCAGGGCTCGCAGACGATCGAACAGATTCGCGTCATTGGCAACCGCCGTATTCCCAAAGAGACGATCATCGCCAGGATGTTCACGCACCAGGGCGACATCTACGATCCCATCTCGGTGGAGCGCGACTTCAACTCGCTTTGGAACACGGGATACTTCGAGGATTTGCGGATTGAGCGCGAAGATACGGAGAAGGGCGTCATCCTGAACGTCTTTGTGCGCGAGCGTCCCACGATTCGCGAGATCAATTACAAGGGCAATAACTCCGTCAGCCAGTCGGACATTCTCGACCGCTTCAAGAAGGAGAAGGTCGGCCTGTCGGTGGAAGGCCAGTTCGACGCGACCAAGATCAAGCGCGCCGAGGCTGTGTTGCGCGAGTTGCTGGCCGAGCATGGCCACCAGTTCGCCATCATCAAGACGGATGTGAAGACCATCCCGCCGGCATCGGTGCAGGTGAACTTCAATATCAAGGAAGGGCCGGTGGTGAAGGTGGGCACTATCCGCTTCACCGGCAACCAGCACCTGAACGGACTCTATCTTCGCCGCGCGATGAAGAACCTGAAGCCGGTCGGCATTCCTTACTCGGTAATCTTCGAGAACCTGTTCGCTAAGACCTACGACTCGTCGAAGCTTGAAGAGGACACCGAGCGGGTGCGACAGGCCTATCGCGACAAGGGCTACTATTCGGCTGCGGTGGAAGAGCCGCAGACGCAGATCCGAGACGAAGGCGGACTGAACTGGTTCACCTTCCGGCCCCGCCGCGGCAAGCGTATCGATATTCAAATGCCGATTGAAGAAGGCGGACGCTACCGCCTGGGCAACATCACCTTCACAGGCAACAAAGCCGTCACCAACGTAAGAGCTCTGCGCGGCACCTTCGCCATCAAGGACGGCGACTGGTTTAACGCGACGGCGATCTCCAAGGGTCTCGACAACCTGAAGAAGGCTTACGGCCAGTTGGGCTACATCAACTTCGGCGCGATTCCGAAGGTGACGCCGGACGATCAGAAGAAGACCGTCTCGCTGGATATCGACATCGATGAAGGCAAGCCGTTCTATGTGTCGCGCATTGAGTTTCAGGGCAACACGATTACGCGCGACCGCGTCATCCGGCGCGAATTGCTGCTGGAAGAAGGCCAGGTCTACAACTCGCAACTTTGGGAGTACAGCCTGCTGCGCCTGAACCAGTTGGAGTACTTCGAAGCGCTGAAGGTGGATCAGGACTCGGAAGCGCATCAGAATCCCGAAGCCGGCACCGTCGATCTGCTGCTGAAGGTCAAGGAAAAGGGCAAGAACTCGATCGGCCTGAACGGCGGCGTCAGCGGCTACTCCGGCGCCTTCCTGGGCGTGAATTATCAGACCAACAACTTCCTTGGTCTGGGCGAGACGCTGAGCCTGCAAGGCAATTTGGGCAACGTAAGCCGCCAGTTCCTGTTCGGCTTCACGCAGCCATATATTCGCAACCGGCCGATCAACGTCGGCTTCCAGATTTTCAACAACAAGCAGGATTTCAACCAGGCCAAGGCCTTTCAGGCCACGACGGGACAAGCGGCTAACCTGACCACGGCGCAGCAAGCGTTGACGCAGAACTACAACCAGGCGTCGACCGGGTTGAACTTCTCGGTCAGCTATCCGCTCAAGCGGCACTCGTTCCAGCGTCTGGGCTTCACCTATTCGCTGAGCAAGTCGACGATTTCGGCGTTCAGCAGCGCGTCGCAGTCGTTCTTCGAGACGATCTCGTTCCGGTCGGGCATCCAGGGAACGAATCCGTTAGCGGGCATCGTCAGCAGCACGGCGTCGTTCAGCTACACCTACAACACGGTCAACAATCCGCTGCGGCCGCGCACGGGCAAGGAGTACTCGGCGGTTCTGCAGGTGGCCGGCCTTTATGGAAACGTGCGGTATATTTCGCCGCTGCTGGCCTACAAGAGTTTCCGGTCGATGCACTACCTGAAGCCGTCGCCGAACGGGCACAACATCCTGGGCCTGCGCGCGCAGTTGGGCTATGTACAGGGCTTCGGCGGCGACGTTGCGCCTCCGCAGAACCGCTTCTATACCGGCGGCGACAGCGATCTGCGCGGATTTGACATTCGCGGGGCCACGCCTTACGGCTACGTGCCCACGCGCGTGAATATCCAGTTGACCAATCCGGATGGCACCTGCGTTCCACGCGATCCCACCAATCCGCAGTTGAACCAGTGCATCCAAGTCCCGATTCCGATCTACGGCATCGCGTCGATCGGCGGCGACACCAGCCTTACGACGAACGCCGAGTACGCGATTCCCATTGCCGGTCCGGTAACGTTCAAATTCTTCGACGACTTCGGTCTCGACGTGGTGACGAACCACGGCCAGTTGAAGCAGAGCCCGGAAGGCTTCGCTTCTCTCACGGCGCCGCTTTATGGCTGCCCGGTGTTCAACAACGGAGCTTGCCAAGGCGGGATTCCGGGCACAGACGTCGGCTTCCAGAGAAATATCCGGCCAGTGGAGGGGACAAACCTGGTGCCGCGCATGTCTGTGGGCGGCGAGCTTGGCGTGATCATGCCGGTGGTGAATGCGCCGTTCCGGATCTACTACGCCTACAATCCGCTGCGTCTGTTCGAGCGCCCGTTCTGCAACGACGTGGTTCTCGGCGCCAAGGTGCAGAGCTGCTCGGCGGAGTTGATCACGCGCGACCTGTTCCCTCCGGGCGGCGCGGGAGACTACACTTTCGCGCAGGCGATTCAGTCTTTCGGCGCGCAAAATCAGTTCCGCGAGCCGCGTAAGACATTTCGCTTGACGGTGTCGACGACTTTCTAGGGTAGGCTTATTTGGGGCGCTCGAAGGGCGCAACGCCGCTTATGAGAGCGGCAAGAAAGAGGAGTATTGGTTCCAATGAAGACATATCTTGCAAGCACTGCTGCACTGCTCTGCTTTGCTTTGACTGCATCAATGGCCGCTTCAGCGCAGACTGGGCCGGCAGCTTCGGCGGGCGATGCGTCAGCAGCTCCCGCAGGTCCCCCCAAGGTCGCCGTCATCGCTTTTCAAGCAGCCGTGGGCCAGACCAACGAGTTCCAGCGCAACTTCGCCGACCTGCAAAAGAAATACGAGCCGAAGCGCCAGGAGCTGAAGACGCTGAGCGATTCGATCGAGGCTTTGCAGAAGACGTTGCAGACGCAATCGGCGACACTGAACGACGAGACCCGTGAAAAGGACTCTCGCGAAATCGCCGAGAAGCAGAAGCAACTGCAGCGCGACCAGGAAGACGACCAGAACAGCTTTCAGCAAGACATGCAGGACACGTTCAATGGCGTGGCCTCGAAGGTTGGCGATGTTCTGATCGCGTATGCACAGGAGCATGGCTACACGCTGGTGCTCGATGGCGGCGATCAGCAGACCCAAATGGTGCTCTACGCGAGCCCTGCCACGGACATCACGAAGGCGATTCTCGATGCGTACAACACGAAGTCGGGCGTGCCTGCTCCGGTTGCTGGACAGCCTGCGACGGCGCCGGCAAGGCCGAGGGCTCCAGCGCAGCGTCCTGCGGCTCCGCAGCATTGATTTGGGAGCAGCAAGTTAGCGAGTCAGCGTCGAAGAGCCCGCCCTCGTGGCGGGCTCTGGTTTTTGCATACGTTAAGTGTTGGTTGCAGCGCATCAACACCGGGCCAGGTCAGGAATTTTTGCCGTATAATCCATTTGTCCCTGCTGATGTCTCCATCCGCGTCTTTTCCGTACCTGCCCGGTCCTGGGCGGCGTTCCCCTAGAAAGACTCGCGAGGTTTCTCAGGAGGCGCAGCCGCGCTTGCGCTCGAATGCGTGACCGGCTATTCAGGAAACTTGAAGGAGTTCTCCAGCCGCATGAAGCTTTCGTTCGCACTTGCAACCACTTTGGCGTCGGGTCTTGCCCTGAACGCCGCCGCACAGGCGCCGAGCGCGCCCGCAGCCTCCGCTCCGGCGGCAGCCACAGCAGCGCCCGCTGCGCCGGCCGGCCCAGCCAAGATCGCTGTAGTCGCCTTTCAGGTTGCCGTAGCGCAAACCAACGAAGGCCAGCGCAACTTCGCCGACCTGCAGAAGAAGTACGATCCGAAGCGTCAGCAGCTCAAGGCGCTCAATGACGAGATCGAGACGCAGACCAAGCAGCTGCAGACGCAAGGGACCGCGCTGAGCGACACCGAGAAGGCTAGCCGCGCCAAGTCGATCGACGAAAAGAAGAAGCAGTTGCAGCGTGAAGCCGAAGACGCGCAGAACGACATGCAGCAGGAGATGCAGGAGCTGTACAACGGCCTGGCGTCCAAGGTCTACGACGTTCTGTCCAGCTACGCCCAGCAGCACGGATACACGCTGGTGCTCGACGTGGCGCAGCAGCAGACTCCGGTGCTGTACGCGACTGAATCGACCAACATCACCAAGGCTGTGATCGAGGCTTACAACGTCAAGTCGGGCGTACCTGCGCCTCCGGCGGCGCCTGCCGCAGCGGCTCCAGCGCCCAAGGCGCCGGGCGTCCACTAGAACTAGGGTCTGTGAAGCCAGATGGGCCTCCATTTC
>DATHNJ010000127.1:0-11890 GCA_035486155.1 Occallatibacter sp.
ACGTTGAGATTCGGCGCTCCCGGCCGCGGCGCAAGCAGCGCAGCCGTCGGGTCCGGCGGCGCTCCATTGCTGGAGTTCACCAGCGGCGCATTGATGTTGACGCTGCGCGAATCGCCCCACGCCTCGTACCACGTGTACCACGCCTCCGGATGCCAGTGACCCGGCAGATCGCGCTCGACTCCGGCCGAAAACTCTGCAACGGGGATCTGCTCAGACTGCGGGGTAAACTGCCACACCGTGCCGACCTGAATGGCGCCGGGAGTCGGCGCGAGCGGATCGGCGTAGCTCGGCGAGTAAACAGTGGCCTGCTGTTGGCGAATGCCATTGAGCCGATACGCCTGGGCTGCGTCGGTTGGATCGATGGAGATATTGAACAGGCCGGTGCGGAGGTGAATCGCCCACTTGGAGTCCTTATCCGGCGACCAGGCCAGTCCGAGCCGTGGTCCAAAGTTGCCGAAAGTTGCCGGCGTGGTCTGCAGCGCATAGCGAAGGCCGGTGGTCACGGTAAGCCGCGGCAACAGCTTGAACGTGTCTTCGCCGTAGAGAGCCAGCCGCCACTGCGCGTAGGGAACCAGGGGCTCGCCCGTGTTGACCTGATACGTCGTCGGCGTTCCGCCAGACAGATTCAGCAGAGCGCGGCGATACTGCTCGATCGGCGTGATGGTTTCCGTCGCGCCTGTTGCGTTGTTGTTAGCGTCGAGCACGGGCGCGCTGCCTCCGCCAAATACATATGCGCCGTTGAAGGTGTCCGGATCGTAGTCGTGCACAAAGACGCCCAGCGATTGCGCCCCGAATTTCAGTTGGTGCTTGCCATAGGTGATCAAGACATCGTCATCGATCTCGAGATCGCGCTCGCGATCGTTCAGGTTCTGGCTCGTGGCCCCGCCGCCGTTGAAGTAGCCCGAAACCTGCAGCCCGGGCTCGGTCGAGTTCGGCGTCTGCTGGGTGCGTTTCCACGTGTAGCCAACGTGGGTCTCGTGCACCATGTTCGGATTCACCGTATAAGTGTTGGTGAAACGTAGATCGTATTCAGCGGTGCGGCTTGAATAACCGGCCTCCGGCAGCACCAGCCCGCCGATGCCCTGGTTGCCAAGGTCGTTGACGCGCGCTGCGTAAGACAACGCGGCAATGTTCTTGTCGGTCGTCTGCCAGTCGGCGCGCGCCGATCCGATCCAAAGTCGCTGCGGCGCGGCGACCGTGTCGTGTTCGGCGATCTGATTTTGATTGGCGTCGAGCGTCAGCGCATTCACCACGTTGAACTCATCGATGTCGCGCTTCTCCAACGCCAGCGCAAAGCCGCTCTTCTTCGCCGCGATCGGTCCGCCCAGCTCGAAGCCATAACGCCGCTTGCCCGCCGGCGTCGGTGCGGTTGAAAACGGATCGGTGGCGTTGAAGCTTGCGTCACTGTCGGTGAAGAACAACGCTCCGTGATAACTGTCCGAGCCAGGCTTGGTCGTGATCTCGATGCGGCCGCCGCCCTCGGCGTCCGGCTTTTCGTACTCCGGCGAAACGGGATCGGGATTGATGCGGATCGACGCGATGGAGCTCTTCGGCGGCATGGTGCTGCCGTTCTGGAAGCCATCGACGACGACGGTAGCGCCGCTCGCGCCCCCGCCGCCGGCCTGCGCCAGCAATTGCAATTGTTGCAAGAGGTCATCAGGATCGTCAGGCAATTGCTGCACGTCGTCCATGCTCAGCGTGGTCGTCGACGCGCCCGATTCGGTGTCAACCGTAGACGTGTCGCCGTTCACCTGCACGCTGGATTCTACTGCCGCGATGCCCAGCTTGATGTCCAGATGCGCGGCTCCGTTCTGCGCGCCAAGTAGCTCAGTATCCGGAGAAAAGCCATTCGCTTGCACGATGACGGTTGTCGCGCTGGCGGAAACGCACGGCAAAAGAAAATGACCCGACGCATCGGTCGTTGTCTTCTCGCCTGTAGGAGCTTGCACCTGGGCCCCGGCAACAGCCGCGCCGCTCGGGTCTGTCACCGCGCCATCCACGCGCACGCCATTGGGACATGGTTGTTGTGCGCCCGCAAGCAGGGAAACGCCAAGGCAGACAATCAGCAAAAAGCTCCAATTTCGAGCAAAAGAAGTGCGAGTAACTTCAAGATGTATAAGGCTCATGACTTCAAACTCGATCCTACAATGCAGGCTCGCAGACACAGTTCAAGTGAGCGAGCCGATTGCAGTGGAAGAACCAATTCATGCAGGAAGGCGCGGGGCTCGCGCAGGCAGCAACTCTCTGTTGTGAGGAAAGTTAGTGGTTCCGGAGTTTTTGCGGCGATCGCCAACCCTGGCGCTCTTCATCACTTTTCACGGCCCGTTAACGCCTCTGCTTCCAGGCCAATTTCTTGCCACAAAAGGGGTAGAGGTATGCCACAATAGTCATAATCAAAAGTTTGATGGCCCCAGGCCACTCGCGCTGTTCCTTTTTCCCCTCCCATCTGCTGGCAAGTAAATTTTCTGAGGTCTCGGCCTCATGAGCCAAAGATTTCAGCCGATAAGCCGTTGAGGAGGTGCTTCCATGGCAAGCCTATCCCAAGTTCCGATCGCTGCTTCCATCTCTGCCTCTAACATCAGTCAGCTGCTGACTGACGTAGCGTTCTCCACAAATGTCGGCGGCAAAACCTATACGGCAAACGTGATCGCCTCCGATGGAGAATACCTTGCCAGCGATCCGAACCTGGCGGGAGCTCAGGCCACCGGCTCCACCATCCAGGCCGCCGAGAATAATGTAGCCGCGCGGATTGATTTTTTCGCCTAGCGCCTATTGGCGCTCAAGCAACGCCGCGCTTGATCCCAATTCAAATACAACGATCAACGCCGCACACAGAGCGGCTTCGCGTCTGCCAGCAACGCCGCGAAAAAGAGCTTAGGCAATCCTCCCCATCTAACCCATCCGCAACGTCTTCGGAAATCGCGCACTCTTGCCGCGATGGGCCTGACAGCCAAGCGACCCCTGCAAATTAGAATCAACAAGGAATGCAGAGCAACCCTGATACCGCCGAAGATTCGATCCTCTCCGGAAATCGCTTCATCCGCGCCTGCCTGCGCAAGCCCGTCGATCGCACTCCTGTCTGGTTTCTACGCCAGGCCGGTCGCTACATGCAGGAGTATCGCGATGTTCGCAAGCACCATACGCTCGTCGAAATCTGTAAGCAGCCCGATTTAGCCGCCGAAGTCACGATCACTGCGGCGGAAAAGCTGGGCGTCGACGCGGCCATCATCTTCGCCGACCTGCTGCTGCCTCTCGAGCCCATGGGCCTCGACTTCGAGTTCCAGGCCGGCGAAGGTCCTGTGGTGCATCATCCTGTGCGCACCGCCGCCGACATCGCTGCGCTCCGCACCGACCGGGCGGACGATCTGGCCTACGTCGCGCGCGCTATCGAGAAAGTCGCCGCGCACTTTCGCGATCGCCTCGGCATCATCGGCTTCTGTGGTGCGCCCTATACGCTGGCCAGCTACATGATCGAAGGCGGAGGCTCGCGCAATTACATTCTCACCAAGCAACTGATGTATCAGGACACTCCCGCATGGCATGCTCTCCTGGACAAGCTGGTGACTGTGCTCATCGAGTACTGCCGCTTGCAGGTGCAGGCCGGCGCCGACGTCATTCAGATCTTCGACAGTTGGATCGGTTCGCTCTCGCCGGCCGATTACCACGACTACGCCTTCGGTGCATCGAAGCGCCTTGTACGCGCAGTGCAGGATCTCGGCGTGCCGGTGATCTACTTTGGCGTGGAGACGGCAGGTCTGCTCCCGGCGATGGCCTCGACCGGCGCCGACGTGATCGGCCTGGACTGGCGTCAGCCTCTCGACGAAGGATGGCGCGTCGTCGGACACCATCACGCCGTGCAGGGCAACCTCGATCCCATTACGCTCTTCGCGCCGCTTCACGTGTTAGAGCAGCGGGTAAGAGAGATTCTGCGCGCTGCCGCCGGCCGTCCAGGCCACATCTTCAACCTCGGTCATGGCATTGTGCCCGGCACGCCGGTAGAAAATGTGCAGGCCGTCGCCAAAATGGTGCGCGAGTTCCGACTTGAAGAGAGCGTCCATGCCTAAACAAGCTGTTCTTCTTCTCGCCCATGGAACGCCTGAAACCATCGACCAGATTCCGGAGTATCTGCGCAATGTGGTCAGCGGCCGGCCGATGCCCCAGCACGTGGTCGAAGAGATTCAGCATCGCTATGCGCTCATCGGCCGCAGCCCGCTCACAGAGCTGACCATGGAGCAGGGAAGACTGGTCGAGGCCGAGCTTGCCGCGCAAGGCCGCGCCGTTCGCGTCTACGTGGGCATGCGCAACTGGCGTCCCTATATTCCCGACGTCGTTCGCCAGATGCGCGCCGACGGCGTTGATGAAGCCGCCGTTCTGTGCCTTGCGCCTCAAAACTCGCGCACCAGCGTCGGCCTCTACGAGCGCGCTGTTCGAGCTGAAGCTGGACCGCTGCGTATCGACTTCACGCGCGGCTGGGCCCGTCATCCGCTGCTTGCCGAAGCCTTCGCCGAGCGCCTGCGCGCGGCACAATCCAAACTCGCTGCCGAAACCGGTGCGCCCGTTCCCGTGCTTTTTACCGCGCACTCCGTGCCCGCGCGCACTGTTGAGCCGCAACCGGAGTCAGGCCAGCCGCGTGAATGGCCCGCAGGCAGTCCCGATCCTTACGCCGACGAAGCGCGCCACACCGCGGAGCTGGTCGCGGAGCGCGTGCCTGAAACTCCGCGTTGGTGGTTTGCTTTTCAGAGCCAGGGCGCCAGCGGCGGCCCATGGATCGGCCCCACCGTCGAGGAAACGCTGGACCAGATCGCTGCAGCGGGCGTAAAGACTCTACTTCTGCAGCCCATCGGCTTTCTCTGTGACCACGTCGAAATTCTTTACGATATAGACATTGCTTTCCGCGAGTATGGCGCCAAGCTCGGCATGCGCCTCGAACGCCCCGAGTCGCTCAACGCTTCGCCAACTCTTGCCAAAGCGGTAGTCGACCTCTCCCTGCGAGGCTTGGCGCGTCTGGCTTCTTAAGCAGCGGATCGCGTTATCCACAGCTACGAATCGCTTGTCTCACGCGGGTGTTGTGTGGCCGAATGGATGCGTTCCATTTCATCTGGGCCCCAGAGCACGATTCCTGGATCGCTGCGGCATCTATTCTGCGAAATGAAATCTTTGACTGACACATTGGCGTCAACTCAGCGTGGCGATCAGCCTGCCCGCATCTGCCCCCACTGTGGCGATGAGCAGATGCGGCGGCTGGCGCGCCGCGGATTTCTGCAGACCAGAATCTACCCGCTGCTTGGCCTCTACCCCTGGGAGTGCGTGGCCTGCCGCACGATCAAGATGTTTCGCAAACGCGGCAAACCCGCCTTTCGCCGCATCTGGGACGAGTAACGGTGCGCATTCGCCTACACTCGAAGAAAGCTTCATTCATCCCGGCTCTACGGAGAAAGCTGTCTTGATCCGATTCTTCCTCGCAGCTCTTTGCCTGCTTGGCAGCCTGGCGCAGACATTTGCGCAGACGCCCGAGTACTCAATCGACGCCGTTCTCTATGCGACTTCGCCAGGCGTCGCAATCTCCGATATGGTGGTCGGCGGACCGGCGAACGAAAAGGTCGATATCGCCATGGTCTTCTGGCTTATCCGTGGCGGCGGCCACACTATCCTCTTTGACAGCGGCTTTCACCGCACGACCTTTCTCAACGACTTTCCGATGAAGAATTATCTGCGGCCCGATGAAGCCCTCAAGAGCGCCGGCGTGCAGCCCGATCAGGTGACGGACATCGTTGTCAGTCATGCGCACTGGGATCACATGGGCGGAATCGATCTCTTTCCCAAGGCCGCAATTTGGATTCAGCGCGACGAATATCGTTATTACACCGCCGATGCCTGGCAGTCGGGCGGCGATCACGGCGGCATCGACCCGGACGACGTGCAGGCTCTCGTCAAACTGAACACCGAAGGCCGTGTCCATCTAGTTCCCGGGGACGATGTAGAAATTTTCCCCGGCATTCGCGCCTACACCGGCTCCCGCCACACATACGCGTCCCAGTATTTGCAGATCGAGGGCCATCCGACGTTCGTGCTCGCCTCTGACAACGCGTACTTTTATCTGAATCTATCCAAGCGCCTGGCCAGCGCCACGTTCAGCGATGCAGATCACGCAGCCAACATTGCTCAACAGGCGCGCATGTTCGAACTGGCGGGCTCGCCCGATCGCGTCATTCCGGGGCACGACATTTTGCAGTTTCAGAAGTTCCCCACGCAAGGGCGCGTGGCGAAGATCAAATAGTTTTGCTCAACCGAGAGCCTGCGGCGCGCTGGGAGTTTGCCGCAAGCCTCACTACTTGCGCAGCATGTTCTTGGCAAGGAACAAAACGTTGGCCGGCCGCTCCGCCAGACGCCGCATGAAGTACGGATACCATTCGCGTCCAAAGGGAATGTAGACGCGCACGTTATATCCTTCCGCCACCAGCTGCCGTTGCAAGTCGCGCCGCACGCCGTAGAGCATCTGAAACTCGAAGCGATCCGGTGAGATGTTGCGCTTCCTGGCATGGGCTTTTGCCGCTTCAATCATCTTGGCATCATGGGTCGCCAGGCCGTGATAGAGCGGCGAACTCATCAGCTTTTTGCTCAGCCGCACGTAGTTGGCGTCTACGTCGGCCTTATGCGCGTACGCCACCTCCGGCGGTTCTTTGTACGCGCCCTTGCACAAACGGATGCGAATCCCATCGGCTATCAGCCGGTCGACATCCATAGTCGAGCGGTACAGATACGCCTGGATCACAACCCCAATGCTTCCCCGCAGATCCTGTCGCGCATGTACGCGGCGCACGATCCCGAGCGTAGTCTCGGTCAGCGTGGAGTCCTCCATATCGATGCGGAGGAAGTTACCCACGTACTTTGCATGTTCCGCCAGGTTGGTTGCGATTGCCTCGGCGAGTTTCGGGTCCAGCAGCAAACCCATCTGTGTGAGTTTCACGCTGATGTTAGCGTCCAGCTTGCGTTCCGCGATCGCGTCCAGCAACGCGTGATAGACGTCGCTCGCCCGATCGGCCTCTTCCGGCGATGAGACGCTTTCGCCCAGCGAATCGAGCGTGACGTGCATGCCTTGCCGATTGACAGACTCGGCTGCCCGCAGCGCGTCCTCGATATCTATGCCCGCTACAAAGCGGGCGCTGAGCTTATTGCCCAGGGAGGAACGCTCGGAGAATTGGCGCAGAGAGCGATTGCGGGAGAGAGCGATAAAAGCGGAACGTAGAACGGGCATCGTGACTCAGGCTGCCGGGGCGCTGTCGCGGTCCGGCCCCCTTAGTTTCGCATACGCAGCCGCGGCCACACGTCGTCGCGCATCACTAAAGGAACGTGCGCGCCGGACGATCCGTACCGGCGTATTGATAGTTTTCCCGTCGGAGGGTCGCGCCGGCGCCGGCCAATTCCACTCTTCGGCTTTTCAGGGCATAAGACCGCCACGAGACTGACACCAAGGTCACTCGCCGATGAGGCGCTTGTCCCGTTAGAATTCGTTTCGCTGCAAAATCGTCGCCGTTGACGGCGTGAAAAGAAGATTTTGAAGTTTATGGGGATTGTTGCCGATAGTCTCTGCAAAAACAGAGGCGGTCGGCGAGCCGCCGCCCTATAGCTAATTTCAAGTTTTAAAGATGACCCCTAATGACTGGCGAAGGTCATGGGCCATGTCAACTCTGATTTTTATCTAAGTCTCCTGCTTGTGCCCTTGGTAATCGGGCGTGCGCTGCAGGATTGACTCCTCGGCGGCTTTGATGCAGGAGGAGCTGTCTTCGCCCGAAGAGGTCCGGCGCTTTGTCCCAAGAAGCGCTCAGCGTCCGTCTCCGAACTAGACGAAAAAAAGCATCAAGCTCAACCTGATGTGGGCCGCTAAGTCAGAACCAGGGGAAAGATCGACCGCAAAGTCGATAGATCAAAGCAGGAGAGGCCAGGTCCATTTTTGGATCGCGCAATGCAGGCGTAGGAATGAACGGTAAAATACGCTGCTTTCGTTATCTTTTCTACGCATGTGGCGCGGCTATGGCAGCGCAGGCGTTGAGCCTCTTCGTGTCTGCAGGCAAAGACCCGACAATCTCCAACTGGCTTATCGGCGTCATGGGTGTCTTGATGACCGCCGCTTGCGCCTGCGCATTCCGCCGATCAAGGGATGCCGGTAAATTGTGGCTCCTGCTCGGCGTGGGGTTTCTTCTCACCACGGCCGGCCAACTCTCTTCCACCTACTATGAAATCGTCACCGACACGCACGTCCAAAATACGGCGCTCAACTCCGACTTTCTCTACTTTGCCTACGGAATTCCCATATTGCTTGCGGTCTGCTCGGGAAGCAACGAAGAGGGATTGCGGTCTCTTCTATGGCTTGACGTCGCGCAGGCCTCCGTCGCGCTGACCCTAACCTATGTGCAGATTTTCTCTGCGCTCCCGGCGTTCGGCGGTCAGATTCCAATTTCGGCCGTCCAGCTGATGTACCTGTACAACTTCGAGAACTGGATTCTGGCTGGGACCGTCGCCTTACGATTGATCTCCAACCCGCCGCCGATAAAAAAGCGATTCTACGAAAACCTGGCCGTCTATCTATGGGTCTATGCCGTCGTTGCGCTCGCCGACGGCTACCTGGAATTGGAACTGAAACTCCCTGACGGACTGCAAGACATTCTGTGGGGAGTTCCGTATCTCGTCTTCCTGGCTATGCTCGCATTTCGGCGCCAAGTCGATCCGAAAGTCGATCGCATGGGCAAGCGAAGGCAGACGCTCAGCCTGCTGATCGACAACCTGAGCCCCATCCTGTTCACTGTGGCCATCGTCCTAATGGGCGTGACGGTCGCGATGGCCCATAAGACGTTGGCGTTTCTCTGTATCAGTACGGGAGTGCTGTTGTATGGGATGCGCGCGGCGCTGCTCCACGGCAAATACGCGCGGTCGCAGGATCAGCTGACTAAGGCCGCCGCCGCGCTGATGGACGCCAACGACAAACTGCTCACGCTGTCGATCCGCGACAGCCTCACAGGCATCTACAACCGGCGCCACTTCGACGAAGCTCTCACTTTGGAGTGGACACGGTCACGACGAATCGGCAAGGCGCTTTCTTTGCTGATGATCGATGTCGATTGCTTCAAGGCGCTCAACGATCGGTACGGCCATCAAGTCGGCGACGAATGTCTGCGCCGCATCGCACTGGAGATATCGAGCCGCCTCCGGCGCCCCGACGACCTCGTAGCCCGCTATGGAGGAGAAGAGTTCGTTGTCGTGTTGCCGGGCGCGGATACGAACGGAGCGTTCATCCTCGCTGAAGGCATACGAACGGCCATCGAGGGCATCGGTCTGTCAAACGAAGACTCCATCTGTCACAAGGTCGTCACCGTCAGCATCGGCGTCTCCACCGACCTGGTCTTTTTGGAGAACAGTCCATCGGGCTTGCTGAAGCGGGCCGATTCAGCGCTCTACACGGCGAAGACGATGGGCCGCAATCGGTGCCACACGCTGGACGAAACGATTGCAGATCAACAGCAATCCGCGATTCAATCGGACGAAGACTACCCTCTGGAATCTTCGCATCTGCCTGCGTGACCTGTTGTCTTACTCCACCATGAACAGCGCGCATCCGTGCGGCGCCAGCTCCACATGGAGAGTCTTGGCGCGCGCGATGTGCTTCTGATTCCAGATGTCGAATACCGCATGCGGCTTGTCGGTCAGGTGGAACACAAGCCAGGGCAAATCGGAGACCGAGGTCTTGTCCTCCAGATTGAAGACCGCCAGATACTGATGGCCGCGCGTGCGCGCATACCAGTAGCGCTGTGGGAATGAATCGGCGGAGCTGTCTTTGAGCGGCATCAGCCCCTGTCCGCTCTCGATCGCATGTTGATTGATCTCGAGTACTTCTTTGTTCGTGATCAGCGACCGCGTGAGATCGTCGAGTTTGGTCAGATTCGCTCCCAGAATCAGCGGCGAGCGGGAGATCGCCCACAGAGTGAATTCGCTCCTCTGCTCGTCCTTGGTGTAGCGCGACTGCCGCGGCTGGCCCCATCCAGGATGCGGCGTTAGCGAGCCCTCGGGCAGCATGTCTTCATCGGGCCATGCGCCCGGCCGGGCGTACTGCTCCCACTCGGCCAGCCGGTCGAAGGCGTCGCGAATGCCGAAGGGAAACTCGCCTTCGCCTGCCTTGTGGGGCGCCGACCAGACATCCCAGTGATCGTCCGAGATGCGCCACATCTGCGCGTATTTTGCGACTTCGGCCGCGTGTTCGAGCTGCGTCGGACCCGGCGAAAGGCTCAGTAGAATCGGACGCCCGGTCTTTTTGATCGCCTCGGCGATCTGGCGAATCTCGCTCAGCCGATACGGGCGGTCTGAAATGCAATCCACCTTGATGTAATCCAGACCCCACGACGCATACAGCTTCAACATTGAGTCGTAATAGGCCTGTCCTGCCTCGTTGTCCTTTACGCCCCAGTTGCCTTCGTCCCACGGGCAAGGCGAGTCCTTGTCCGCGGCGTCGACGGCGTGAAAGCTCGTCCCGGCAATCGGCAGGTTTTGGTCGACCACGCCCTTCGGAATGCCGCGCACAATATGGATGCCGAACTTCAGCCCCTGCGCGTGCACCCAGTCGGCCACCGGCTTGAACCCGGCTCCATTGGCGGCTGAAGGGAAGCGGTTGGTGACTGGAATCAGCAGCCCATTCTCGTTCCAGAGATACTTGCGCGCTGCCACCGTCTCGGCGAAGGGGTCCTGCATATACCAGCCTTCGTCGATGACCGCGTACTCCCAGCCATACTGGGTCAACCCGGCCAGCACCGCAGTATTCGCCCGAAAATCGCCCTCGTCGATCGTGAGCCCATAGGCATCCCAGCTATTCCAGCCCATGGGCGGCGTGGCGGCGAGCTTTTCGCCCAGAACCGGGGACGGGCCAGCCATAGCGATGGCAAGAAACAGAACCGAAAGGAGGGCGCGTGGAGGCATGCCGAAACGTATACCACAGTGGGCGCTTATCCCGATGAAGATTAAGGACCTGCGGGAGATGGAGGCATTTTGGGCGGGTTCAGCAAAGTGATGCGCCTCACCTTCAAATGAGCCTATAATGCAGTCGAATAAAAATCAGACAGCTGCCAGATGCCTTTCCCTGACACTGCAACTGAGGAGAGTGTGTCATGTTGAAGCATATTCCGCTCGTTTTCGTAGTGGCCTTGCTCGTAATTACTTCCTCCAGCGTTCCCGCCGCAGTGGCGCAGGACGCCGCGCCCAAAACAAAAGTGACTGCCGATTCTCAGAACAAGGCGAAGAAGGTCTACGCGATGGACTGCGCCCTGTGCCACGGCGCCACAGGGGACGGCAAGACCGATCTCGCCAAAGACATGCAGTTGACGTTGACCGATTGGACAGATTCCAAATCGCTGGCCGGCCAGCCGGATCAATCGTTGTTCAATATCATCCGGAACGGAAAGGACAAGATGCCCCCGGAAGAGAAGGGCAGAGCGACCGACGATGAGGTCTGGAATCTGATCGTCTATATCCGGGGTTTCGGCAAAGCCCAGCCCGCAGGCGCGCCGGCCGCCTCTACGGGTTCGTCCCCCGCGCCGGGCAAATAGTCTCAAGACAGAGGATGGGTGACAACGGCACCCCATTCGCCGGGGCGCAGATCGCGCACATGGCATGAGAAGAGCCAGCGATGGCCTTCCAGGTCGACTGCGGCGTACTGGAACTCACCGTAAACCGTTTCGTGCGGCTCTTCAATAATCGTGGCGCCACCGCTCTTGGCGCGCGCATGGTGTTGCTCCACATCCTCGAGGAAGATCGTAAGGCTCTGTGTCCCGCAACCCAGATCGGCAGGGCTCCGGCGGTCTTCACGCGGGTTTGAAACCATGATCCATGCGTTCCCCGCGCGCATCTG
>DATHNJ010000128.1:0-15955 GCA_035486155.1 Occallatibacter sp.
GTGTGAAGCTCGAATTCGCAAGCAGCCTTACCCGCCCGTTATTCTTTTCCAGAGAAAACATGATTCTGTTTGCCGCATTCGCATTGTTCGCATTTGCGTTCGTACCTGCAGGCGTGCTGTATCAGCGCCTCGGCGCGTTGCGCGACCGGCGCATCTTCACGCGTGAAGGGCGATGGATTGCCGTCGGCGATGGACGACGGCTGTATGCGCTCGAACGCGGCGTGGACGGGCTAACTGTTGTGTTCGAATCGGGCATTGCAGCGACAAGCCTGAACTGGTCGCGCGTGCAGCAGGAAGTTTCGCGCGGCGCAGGCACCCTATCGTACGATCGCGCGGGGCTGGGATGGAGCAGCGCATCGTTGAACGCGCCCACGCCATCGAACGTCGCGTCGGAACTGCATGCGATGTTGCAGGCAGCGCAGATCAAACCTCCCTACGTTCTTGTCGGGCACTCCTTCGGAGGATTCGTCATGCGACGCTTCGCATTGACCTATCCCGAAGAGGTCGCGAGCATGGTGCTCATTGATCCCATGCGCTGCGAGGAGTGGCCGCCCATCAACGCAGCAAAGCAGGCCGTAGTGGATCGCGGCGCCAGGCTCGCCCGCTATGCGATTCCCATTGCACAGCTCGGCGTAGCGCGCCTCGCCGTCACTTCCCTGCTGTGCGGTTCGGGACGCACGACGCGCTGGCTGGAGGGATTCGGCGGCGATGGAACGCAGCATGTGATGGGGCGCATACGCCAGGAGATCGGCAAGATTCCCCGCGCGACCTGGCCCGCGCTGGCGGCGCACTGGTCGCGGCCGGCGTTCTATGCGGGCGTCTGCGCGCATCTGCAATCGATCCCAGACACTGTGCGTGAGATGAGCGCAGCCGCGCCCGTTCGCGGAGTTCCAGTGCTTGTTCTAACGCCGGATTCAACGACGCCGTTGACGGACGAGCAACTGCGAGCGATCGGAGATCAAGCGCGACAAGTAATCGCGCCCGACAGCGCGCACTGGGTGCATCTGGATCAGCCCGAGATGGTGATCGAAGCGATCCGCGAAGCCGTAGAAGCCGCGCGAATCGCCCAGGCCGGCGCACAAACTATGTCAGAAGCGACTTAGTCTCACTGCTTCTCGCCGGCGGAGAATGGAGTCCACGGACCAGCCTTCATGTCTTTGAGAATCGGCTTGAGGTAGCCGTACTCGGGATGCGCGGCGAAGAAGGGCGCGGCAAGAAAGTCTTCGCCGCAAGGGTGTCCCGCCCGCGCGATCAGAGACAGATGCCCAGCCATGTCAGCGTCGGCCACCTTGCCCGTAACTGAGCCCTCCGGATAGTAGGGACCGTCGTCCCACTCGGGAACGCCGTGCGGATCGCGGTCGAGATGGCCGCACAGAGTGCGCGCGTCCGCGGTCTCTTTGCCCGTTACGCTGTCATCGTGGCTGGCAAGGAACTCCTCGGCGAGGTCGACGTCAATGCGGCCTTTCGCCGACGCTATCTTGCCTTCCCACGTGACGCGACGCGCATTGGGAGAGCTGGAGAGGTTGTTCGCATCGAATCCGCCCGTCTCGTTCTTGATGAGCTTGGGATCGCGCGCGAAGTTGGAGCTGATAAAGTAGCCGTCTTTGCTGCGCCAGAGCGGCGTATTTTTGAGGCCGAGCTCCAGATAGGCGATCTCGCCCGTCTTGCGGTCGCCGATGAGCCAGTCGTTGGCGTAGCCGCCGTTGTTGCCCTTGCGCATGATGGCCGCATACTCATCGATGTTGCCGGCGTACTGCATGGCTTTGCGCGAGCGCACAAACTCCGGAATGCCGTCGGGATTCCATCCTTCAAACTGCGTGATCGTCGTCTCGGTAATCATCAGACCGGCATCGGTCACGCCGAAATCATCCTGGCTGGTGATCACTCCCGGCTCGCCATCCATCAGCATGTGATGGCCATGCGTCGGCTCGATGTCGAACATGACGGTCCACCGCTCGCCTTCTGCATAGCTCGACCAATTATTGTGCGCGATGACGATCTTGCCGTCTTTGGTGTAGCTGCCGGTGGCGATGAAAGCCGAGCAATGGCCATCGGGCAGAATGTGCGGCGCGTTGGCGGCGCGCTGACTCTTGTTCAGCCACGGCACGTAATACTCAGGCAGCTCAATGCCGGCGTTGAGCGCAACGATATCCCAGACGTCGAGCTTGACGCCGCGCGACTGCACGCCCTTGGCGATGCCTTCCAGCTCCTGCTGATATTCGGCTTCGATGTGGGGCCAGAGCATCTTGCGGCTGGCTTCGCGATAGAAACTCCACTCACGCTTTGTCGAGTGCTGGCTTTCCAGCTTCAGAACCTGGACAAGATCGGCGATCTCAGCCGAGAGCAGCCGTCCATGCTGGTAGCCGATCTCGGCTGGGGTTCCCTCGAGGTGAACATAGGTCCATCCCCCGCGCTCAAAGCGATAGCCGGGCTCGGCGCCCGTAGACGCGTTCGGCGCACGCAGCTTATCGGCGCCATGAGCTGTAACGCCGGCGAACCAACAGATAGAAGTGACGACGAAGACACTGAGAGTGCGGCAACGCAGGCCAGGCATCCAGGTATTTCCTCCGGGGATGCCCGTAACATATCACGGGGAGTCAAGCAGGACGTAGGGGGGACGTCCCGTTTTGCGAGATACTAACGTTTCTTTGCCGGTTTAGGCGCCGGCTTCTTTGCGGCAGGCTTCGCAGGCTTTGCCGGTTTCGGTGCGGGCTTCTTTGCGGCAGGCTTCGCAGGCGCCGGCTTTGGTTTGGCCTTGGGCGCCGGTTTGGCGGGCGCCTTCACTGCAGCCTTCTTTGCTGGCGGCGCTGGTTTCGCTTTGGGAGCCGGCGCGGGAGCAGCTTTCTTTGCCACGGGCGCTGGCGCCGGCTTTGCCTTTACGGGCGCAGGGGCGGGTTTTGCCACAGGCTTGGCGGCAGCAGCTTTCTCGGGCGCAGCCGGCTTGACGGGCGTCGCAGCCTTGGCTGGCGGCGCTGCTTTAACTGGTGTCGCAGCCTTGGCTGGCGGCGCGGGCTTCGCCGTCTCCTTCTCTGCCTTGGCTGGGGCAGCCTTCACCGACGCAGTCTTCGCCGGCTTGGGCGCTTCCGCTCCTTTGCGGCCACGCTTCGGCGCCGGATCATCATCATCGTCGTCGCCGTCTTCTTCTACCTCTTCGCCTTCCTCGTCATCGCCGTCAGATTCAAGATCCATCTTCGGAATGGCTATCTCTTCTTCGTCCTCATCTCCGGCGATGTCGTCCAGGTCACCCTCTTCGTCAGAGCCGCCTTCCTCCTCGTCCTCATCGTCGAAGGAGCGCTCTTTGACCTTGGGCTCGGCGCGGCGGCCGCGGGGCCTCTTCGTGGTTGGAGTCGGCGGCGGCGGCGGCGGGGAAAACGGCTCCAGGAATGCCTTGGCCTCTTCGGGCGTGGTCAGGCGCCCATCGACGAGCTCAAGAAAGATCTTCTCGATCACCTCCTGGTAGATCGGAAGGTCCTGCGTGATCCGCATCTCCTGCATCAACGCGTAGGGGATGCGCTGGCGAGCCTCCGGCCAGACCTTGAGGAACTGTTCGTAGCGCTCCTTGACAGGCGCGGAGTTTGAAGTAAATCCAAGCCAAAGAACAGCCTTCGGGTCGTAACTTGTAAACAACTTGAAGGTCGCCGAGGGCGCGAGCGGCGGCTTGGCCAGCAAAACTTTGGAGAACGCAGAGGCGATTGCGTCAAGGCTGTTCCACTCCTCAACAAAGCCTGGGCGCAGCAGCTCCTTCTTGAGCGCCGCCAGATCCTTGGGCTGGAGTTTCGCCGTCAGCAACTCCATCTGCGCTGCGGACATGTTGGGATGGACGCCCTGGATCTGAAGCTCGGCGGAAAGATCGTGCAATGCCTTCAGCTTCGCCTCATCCGCCTTGGCGACAGTCCAAGCCGGAAACAGCGACTGCATCCAGCCCTCGGCTTCCAGAGCCGCAAGGACCCTGAGTCCCTCGTCTTCATGACCAATCTGCTCGAGCTCCTTGCTCCGTTCATGGGCGGAGAGATGCTCGATGATCTTCTCTTCCTTGGCGTTCTCGTAGCGGGACTGCGTGCGCGGGTCGAGTTCCCAGCCCAGACGGACGCGCAGACGCGCGGCGCGGATCAAGATGGCGGGCTCTTCCAGAAAGCCGTAGTTGGAAACCAGCCGCAGCGTGCGCGATTCGATATCGGCCGCGCCGTTGAGCGGATCCATCAGCAATCCATACGATCCCTCGTTCAGTGAGATGGCCATGGCGTTGGCGGTAAAGTCGCGACGGCGCAGGTCTTCTTGGATCGATGCCCAGTGAAAAACGGGCTTGCCGGGCTTCGGGTACTCAGTCCGATGAGTGCTGATGAGATCGATGCGAACCGAACCGGGAAAACTGAGATAGAGGGAGTGCGACGCTTCATCTTCGCCCCAAACCTTCGCCCCTGCTTTCTCTATTGCCTTCTTAAGCTTGAGAGCATTTCCATGAACTGCTACTTCGATATCCCGGACGGCATGGCCGCTGGTCAGATCGCGCACGGCGTCGCCGGTTAGAAACAAAATATGTCCGGCGTCACGAGACACTTCGCGCAGCTGCTGGAGAGCATTCCTCTGAGCCGCCGAGAGCCGGTTTTCCAAAAGGTAAATGTAGTCGGGCATCCGTCCTGCTTTCGAATCCACCCTCCGCCAAACCGACCCAAATACCTGATCCGGTTACTCTTACAGAGCGTTAAGGCAGGGGTTGCAAACCAGTACCTTAACACAAATGACACGTGTTGGCTAGGGGTGACCTGCACCGGAAACGCTGCTTTTGAGCTCCCCGGCGAGCCTGCATCGTGCGACAATCCAGGGGATGGCCTCACATCGTAAGCCTGTGATTGTGCGCAAGTTCTCCCGTGACTGGGTAGCGGGATACGCGGGCGCCGCATTTGGCCACGATCAGGCGTCGCTGGAGATTCTGGATCTGGGCGGAAAAGTTGTCGCGATTGATTGGGAAGCGGTCAAATGGGTCTGCTATGTGCGCGACTTCCCCGCCGGCGAACAAACCAATCCGGAGCGATTGATTCAGAAGAAGTTCTCTGTGCGGCCCAGGGCGGCAGGATTGTGGTTGCGGATGACCCTCAATGACAGCGACGAACTGGAAGGGCTGGCGGCAAACGATCGCACGCTGATAGAAGGGGCCGGGCTGTTCCTGACGCCTCCGGATACGCGGTCGAACACGCAACGGATTTACGTGCCGAGGACGGCGATCCAGACGCTGGAAGTCGTGAGTCTGATCGGCGCTGTGCGCGGCAAGCGCGACACGGCGCCAACGAAACCGGCGCAGCCAGAGCTGTTCCCCGAAAACGAGGACGTTTAGTTCGCGCACATGTGGACTCTTCCCCGTCCGATACAATCTCCACGATGAAACTTGGTGAATTGGCGGCACAATTAGGCGCGGAACTGCGCGGCGATACAGACATAGAAGTGACTGGCGTCAAAGGAATTGAAGACGCTGGACCAGCCGAAATCACCTTTGTCGCCAACCCGCGCTATGCGGGGTTGGCGAAGACGACAAAGGCGGCTGCCGTCGTCGTTGAGCCAGAGTTTCCCGACATCGCGGCGGCAACGCTCCGGATCAAGAATCCATATCACGCGTTCTCCCAGGCGCTCGGGATGTTCTACCAGCCGCCAGCATATCCGGAAGGCGTTCACCCTACAGCCGTGATCGATCCGACCGCCGAAATTGGTCCACACGCCCACATCGGCGCATACGTCGTGATTGAACCAGGCGTAAAGATCGGCGCGCATGCGACCCTGCTGCCCCACGTGGTGCTTTATCCCGGCGTTCGCGTCGGCGACCATTTCTTTGCGCACGCCCATTCTGTGGTGCGCGAGCATTGCGTGCTGGGCGATCATGTGACGCTGGAAAATGGCGCGATCATCGGCGCCGATGGATTCGGCTTCTCGAAGAACGACAAAGGCGAGTGGGTCAAGATTCCGCAGTCGGGACCGGTGCGGCTGGGCGACCGCGTCGATGTGCAGGCCAATGCCTGCGTGGACCGCGCGACGGTGGGCGCAACGGAAGTCGGCGACGGCAGCAAGATCGACAACCTCGTGCAAGTCGGGCACGGTTCGAAGATCGGCAAAAATACCTTGCTCTGTGCGCAGACTGGCCTCGCAGGATCCTCGGTGATCGGCGACAACGTAATTCTCGCCGGCCAGACCGGCGTCGCCGGCCATTGCACGGTGGGCGATGGAGTGATCCTGACGGCGCAATCCGCGGTAAGCCACGACATACCGCCGGGCAAGATGATCTCCGGATCGCCCGGCTTCGACAATCGCATCTGGCTGCGCGCGGTCACCATCTTTCAGCGCCTGCCGGAGTTGCTCAAACGGCTGGACCGGCTGGAAAAGAAAATTGCGGCAAACGAAACGGCCGAAGAGGAGCGCTCGTGACTGTTCGGCAAAGAGTGGGACTGCCATTGCTGGTGTTGCTGGCGGGAGTGCTGAGCGGATGCCACTCCTACCGCATCCACGTCGTTGTGGAGAATCGCACCGGCGCGGCGATCGAGCTGTTGGAAGTCGACTATCCCAGCGCCAGCTTCGGTCTGGACAAGATGGCTGCCAATGCCGACTACGGTTACGGCTTTCAGGTGCGCGGCAGCGGTCCCGTCAAAGTGCAATACACCGAGGCCGCAAGCCAGAAGATCCGCCAGATGACAGGACCAGAGATCTTCGAGCGCCAGGAGGGCCAACTCGAGATCGTGCTGCTGCCAGATGGCAAGGCCGAGTTTCATCCGCAGCTAACGGCGCGCCCCTAGGTCGCATCGAGATAGCGCAAACGACTGTTGCATTTCTGCACACATACACGTCAGCGGCCTGCTCCATGATCGCTTCCACTCTTTGACCTCTTTCTTTCGCCGATAGAGACAACAGGGCGAGAGAAAGTGGAGCACTTGCGATTATTTCTAAACCGCCTGGCGCGAGGACGCCGAGAGTCCCTTTCTCCGGCTGGCTGTCTTACGGCGGCGTTTGTCGCAACCGCTTTCGCCTGTCTCGCCGATCCAAGCACCCGCATCTGGATGGCCAATGGCGTTCTGATCGCCTACCTGCTTCTGGCGCCGCGTTGGCGCTGGCCGCACTATCTCGCCGTCGGCTTTGTCGGAGAGCTGTCCGGCGCAATCGTCATTCAACCGGACCGCTGGGGCTTTTGCGTGGCTATGGCGGCGGTAAATCTCATTGAGGCCGCGATCGCGGCCATGCTATTGCGCAAGCGATCCGCTGAGCTGCCCCGCCTGACCCAGGCCAATTACGTGTTGCGATTTATCGCATATGCGGTCTTGCTGGCGCCGTTGGCGGCGGGCGCGTTGCTGGCATTGATCTGCTTTGCCGGAGCCCGCGCCTGGCCGTGGGACGATCTGGTTCCATGGCAGCTGATCAACGGCTTCTGGAACGGCATTCTGACGCCGGCGTGCATTGCGCTCTTCCGCTCGCGCCTGCGCGCGCCAGAGGACTGGCGCAGACATGTCATCTATCCCTTGGCTCTTGTGCTGGTTGTTTTTGGAGCGTTTCTGCAGTCCGAAGTTCCCTTGCTGTTTCTGATCTACCCTCTGATGTCGGTCATCGTGCTGCGCTTCGGGTTGGGATGGACAGCCTTGGGCGCCCTGTTTGTCGCCGCGGTCGGAAGCTGGGGCGCCGCCCGCGGGATTGGCCCGTTCACCCACTTTAGCTGGATGGGCGAGGCGGGGCCGACCATCCTGTTTCAGACCTACCTCGCAGCGTGCGTCTTCATGATCTTCGTCGTCTCAAAGATTGTCGACGAGCTGCGCAAAACCCAGCTTGATCTGCAGCGCACCGCGGCGCTGCACAAACTGGTGACGGATAACTCCCGAGACGTAATCATCCTGGCTGACTTCAAAGGAAACCGGCAATACGTCTCATCGGCTGCGTCGCGCATGGGCGGCTGGGATCCGCTGGAAGTGATGCAGTTCAAGAGCCTCGACCTCGTTCACCCGCTGGATCGCGTGCGGGTGGGAACGACGGTCTCCGATCTGCACACCGGAAAAGCAACCGGAGCGCTGCTCGAGTGCCGCGTGCAGAAGCAAGCCGGCGAGTACGTGTGGGTAGAATCGAGCCTGCGCGTTGTGATGGACCCCGCCAAAGGAAACCCGATCGGGATTCTCAACATGGTCCGTGACATCTCCGAGCGCAAAGCGGCCGAGCAAGCGCTGCGCAACGCCTATCATGCGCTGGAGATGCTGGCGGCCACCGATCCGCTGACTCAGTTAGCCAACCGGCGCCAGCTAGACCATGTGCTCACCAACGAGTGGCGGCGCGCCATCCGCGAACAGGAACAGATATCGCTGCTGCTGATCGATGTGGACTTCTTTAAGTCATACAACGATAGCTACGGGCATCTGCCGGGCGACGACTGCCTGAAGACCATCGCCCAACTGGCCACGCGCGTAGTCTCGCGTCCCGGCGATCTCGTGGCGCGCTTTGGCGGCGAGGAGTTCGCTATCGTGTTGCCCGGCACGTCGAACCGCGGAGCGGTGGAAGTAGCCGCGCAACTTTGCGAAAGAGTCAGGCGGCGGCGCATCCCGCACAAAGGCAATCCTCTCGAATACCTTACGCTCTCTGTCGGTTGCGCTACCATGGCGCCGTGCCCCGGTCAGAACGCTTCCGCTCTCATTCAAATGGCCGACGAAGCGCTCTATATAGCCAAACGCAATGGCCGCAACCAGGTGGGCAATGCGAATGATTCGAAGAGCGTGGACTCTGTTTCAAAGGCAGGTTAGGAGCGCATAGCCTCTGACAAAACAAGATCGCCCGCCTGAAGATTCTTCAGGCGGGCGATCTTTCGAATCCGGCTATTCGACTCTGGCGATCAGTGAACCATGCTCTGGAACAGCGTGGATTTCAGCAGACCGTCGAACTGCGATTCCGTCGACTGGAAGTGGACCAGGAGCTGGCCGGCGCTCGATGAGACATCGGTTGCGGCCATGGCTACCTTCTCCGCGTCCGATCCGCTCATCTTGCGATAGAGGACGGCTGCATTCAGCAGGGACGATACGGTCGCCGCGGCGAACGAGTCTCCCGTCGTAATGGTGAGATCGAAGCGCACGCCATGCTGGAAGTTCATCGTGTACGACGAACCAACCAGGCGCTTGCGCACCGAATCGTAATCGGCCACCGAACCGGCTTCGCCCAGAATCTGGCGCATCATGGTCTGGGTTCCCTTTTCATCGAGAATGCTCCACAGCGGCTCGGTCTCAACTGCCTTCATCGCGTCCATCATAGGGCCGTTGGACAACATGCTTTGGCCAAGACCGTCGCGCACATCCAGCGCCTGCTTCACCGCCTCCGAGCTGCCGAAGACCATGGTCGATGGATCAATGAAGCACAGAACCATGCCCGTCTTGCCCATCGGGTAAACGTGATTGGTGCGGATGACGGTAGCCTTCACCTTGTTCTTGCGGAAGTTGGCGATGATTTCGTCGGACGAGAACTGCCCCTGGGCGACGCCAACGGTCTGCAACTCGTCCCCGCTGCCCGCGACGCGATAGAGTCCAAAAGCCAGGCTGTCTACGTCGTGATTGTCGTTCACGCCGGACTTCTGCAGAGCTTCATCGAACTGCTTGAGCTCGGGAGGCATCACGCGTTCTTTGAGCTGCATGGCCGCGTCAGAGTTCTGCATGGCGCGGTAATCGACCATCACAAGCTGTTGCAGGTCGCGCGGAATCGCCCCGCGCGCATCGCTCGATAGCTCAGCCGCGGAGGCCGGCAAAGTGATCGCCAGAGCCGCCGCCGCGAAAGAAACAGGTACAAAAATCTTGAACACGAACATCCTCCAGGATTGCAGACAAGACCAAGCAAATAAGTCGCCAGGTTTCGGATCGCACTCGGTCGCGGCTGCACTTCCGATAAAACAGACTTACGCAATAGCGAGATAGTGAGCGGTTGCCGGAGCCAGAACAGTGACTCGGCGCGCGTTGCTATAGATTCATTTTACCCTTCATTGAATTTCCGCTGAACCGCCCTATGTAACCATTGAGGTTACTTTTCTCCAGACTAGGTTTCCCGACTAGACTCTCCCAACTAGACTTTCCCCACTAGACCGGGGGCCACTCCAGCGGCGCATCAAGACGGCGCTCCAGAATCTTGGCGGCCGGATCGAAGCCAATCAATTGACGCATCCACTCGCTTTCGCGCTCGCACGCCGCCTCAGGGACCAAGCCGACGATCTCTCCTTCGACCAGCTCGGCTTTGTGGCGAAGAGCCAGCCGCGAGACGGTCTCAAAGACCTGAGATACAGGCGTGGCCTCGAAATCGGAGATGTTCAACGCCAACTGCGCCCGTCCGTTGACCAGCACGCCCGTGGCCTTGACCCCCCTCGGCCCCGCATACGCTGCGCGCATCTCCCGCGCAATGGCGCGGATTGCGCTGACGTCGGTCGAGTCGAAGTACACGTTGTACTCAACGAGAAACTTGCGCGCGCCTACCGCACAGGCTCCTGCGGTTGGATGCAGGCTTGGCCCGCCGAGGTCAGGACGGCGCGCAGCCTCTTTGCGCACCGCATCGCGCAGCCCTTCGAACTGACCACGGCGCAGGTCCTCGAGATTGGCGCGGTCGGGACGAGCCGCAGCCGCCTCGTAGAAATAGATCGGGAGCCCGAATCGCTGCCAGATTCCCATCGCCGCCTGCCGAGCGAGCAACACGCACTGCTCCAGCTTGACGCCGGAGATGGGAACGAACGGAAGCACATCGGCCGCGCCGATCCGTGGATGGGCGCCCTCGTGGCAAGTCAGGTCGATCAATTCGGCGGCCTTCCCTGCTCCGCGTATGGCCGCCTCGACAACCGCTGCGGGATCGCCGGCGATCGTGACTACCGACCGGTTGTGAGCGGCGTTCATCGACCAGTCCAGCAGGCGCACCCCATCGACGCGCATCGCAGCCACAATGGCCTCGACGCGACGAGAATCCCTGCCTTCAGAGAAGTTGGGAACGCACTCGACGACTGGACCTTGCGGCTTCATTTCCAGAACGTGTAGCCCACCTGCACCTGGAGGCTGGCGTTGACTCCAGGATTGCGATCGCCGAGCGAAGCCGAGGAGATATGCACGGCGTTGAGGCCGACATCAATCGACCGCTTCGAACGGAGAAAGTAGTGTAAGCCGACGCCGCCCTGCGGAGAAAAATTCCACACCGATGTGCCGCCCGGCGTCCCGTGGTCGACTAGAACGTCCGGCGGAAACTTATGGGTCGTGTAGATCAACCCGCCGGCAGCCTGAAACCACGGCTGAATGCGCCGCGAATGAGTTGCGAAGTTCCAGCGGAAGATCACCGGGGTGAGGCTTACGCCGGTGTAGGTCCCACCGCCGATAGGCTGATCGTAGACCTGGCCTTGAAAGAGGAAAGTTTGATTGTGAGCCGCCGGCGTGAAGGCCAGCCAAAGCGGCATGATGTTGACGCCGTATTCGAACTGGCCGCTCAAGAAGCCCGCATGGATGACCGGCGTCATGATCTTGCCGACCTGCGCCCCGCCCCAAAGAAACTTGAAATCGGCGCGATCGCCCACGCCTTTGCCCCAGTTGATGAAAGGACCGTACTCCCAGCTCTGCCCGTCGCGCACTTCGGCAACAGGGCTATCGGCATCGTGCTTCGGCGCGGGATCGGCGCTCGGCGATTCGGCGATCGAGTGAAGAGCTGGGGAAAAAACAGCAGCCGTCAAAAGCAACAGGAAACACTTCGCGCTACGAATCAAAACCTATTCCCTTCTTTACCTCGTGGATCGATGAATCAATTGTCACAAAAAAAGCCGACCCAGCAGCGGTCGGCCCTTTCAGAAATTATGGAAACGGTCAGCCGGCGACCTGCTCCATCTGTTCGGCGTCCATATCGAAGTTCGAATAGACGTTTTGCGTGTCGTCGAAGTCCTCAAGCGCCTCCAGCAGGCGAATCATCTGCCCTGCCGCCGGACCTTCCAGCTTGGTGTAGGTCGAGGCGATCATCGTGACCTCGCTCATCACCGTCGGAATCTTCGCCGCCTTCACCGCGCCCAGCACCGCTTCGTACGACGCCGGATCGGTGAGGATCTCCCAGTTGTCGCCTTCGTCGTTCAGGTCCTCGCCGCCATGCTCGAGCACGATGTTCATCAACTGCTCTTCGTTAGCTGCGGACTTTTCGACGGCAATTACGCCCTTCTTCGAAAACATGAAGCGGACCGAACCGTTTTCGCCGAGGTTTCCGCCGTTCTTTGCAAAGGTATGACGGATTTCGCTGACCGTGCGATTACGGTTGTCGGTGGTTACGTCGACAATTACCGCGACGCCGCCGGGGCCGTAGCCCTCGAAGCTGATCTCTTCATACACCGCGCCCGGTAGCTCGCCGGTGCCGCGCTGGATGGCGCGTTTGATGTTGTCGGCCGGCATATTCTCGGCCTTAGCCGCGAGAATCGCGGTGCGCAGGCGCGGGTTGCCGTCGGGATCGCCGCCGCTGCGGGCAGCAATGCTGATTTCCTTGATCAGGCGGGTAAAAATCTTGCCGCGCTTGGCGTCCAGCGCGCCCTTCTTGTGCTTAATTGTGGCCCATTTCGAGTGCCCGGACATGGGAACCTCAGTCTATTGAAAATGCAGGCGCTGCAGGCGCTCCGCCCTTGTGAGTATACCACCGCGAACACTGGTCCAAAGCGCCGCGCGGAACCCGGCTAGCTTCATCGCAGTCCTAAAAGAGACAATGGAATCAGTGAAGGATGCATCAGTGAATCCGGCGCGCGGCAGTTCGTCTTCCGGACAACTCCGCACCGACCTCACCAGGCGAAGGTTTCTTCAGGACATCGCCATGGCTTCGGCCCTAACCGCCTTGCCGCCAGGGCAAAGAGAGATTTGGGCGCAGCCCGCGCCCGACTTTACCGTAGAGATCGCCGAGATTGAGTGGGAGCTGTCGCCGAAGAAGAAGATTCGCACCGCGGCCTACGGCGGCCAGATTCCCGGCAAGCTCCTGCGCCTGACCGAAGGCAAGCCCGTCACCATCAACATCGTCAACAAGCTCGACCGTCCCGAGATCGTTCACTGGCACGGATTGTGGATTCCCTCCGATGTGGATGGCGCCGTGGAAGAAGGCTCGCCCATGATCGCTGCGCGAGGCAAGGCCCTGGCGGCGTTCACGCCACAACCGACAGGCCTGCACTGGTATCACACCCACACCATGGCGCATCGCGATCTGAATCGCGGCCTCTACACAGGCCAGTTCGGTCCCTTGCTCGTCGAGCCGCGCGACAATCCCGGCCGCTACGATCAGGAACAGTTTCTAGTCCTGCACGACTGGGATCCCTACTTCATGACCAGCGACGACGGCTCGCAGATGGTGGATTATGTGGCCAGCTCGATCAACGGCCGCATGCTTGGTTATGGCGATCCAATCCAGGTGCGCGAAGGTGAGCGCGTTCTCTTCCACATCCTGAACGCCAGCGCCACAGTTGCGCACTGGCTGGCTCTGCCAGGACACAAATTTCAAGTGATCGCGCTCGATGGTCGTCCCGTTCCCACGCAGGCGCAGGTGGAAGTTCTGCGTCTCGGACCCGCCGAGCGGATCACTGCAGCAGTCACGATGAACACTCCAGGCGTCTGGATTCTCGGCGAGGCGCAATCGAAGCTCCGCGAGGCCGGCATGGGCATCGTCGTCGAGTATGCGAATGTAACGGGCAAGCCACAGGCGCCGCAGAAACTCGATCTTGCTTGGGACTACCGCATCTTCGGCGATGCGACTCCCGTCCTGCACAAACCTGACGTGACGATTCCCCTGGTCTTCACGTCGAAGTTTCAGGGGCATGGAGCGCTGGACAAGTGGATGATCAACGGCAAGTCATTTCCCGAGGGCGATCCGATCATGCTGCACAAGGGCCTGCGTCATCGGCTTGTCTTCGACAATCACAGCACCGACGATCATCCCGTGCATCTGCATCGCCACGCATTCGAACTGGTCTCGCTGCAAGAAACGGCGACCAGCGGTGTCTATAAAGATGTGGTGATTGTTCCGGGCAAGAGCAAGGTCGAAGTCGATCTGGTTGCGGACAATCCCGGCGACACGTTGTTTCACTGCCATCAACAGGACCACATGGATTCCGGATTCATGGCGTTATTTCGCTACGCATGAGCCCTTCGGGCTGTTTTGCTTCTCTTGCACAAGTTCCCCAAGGAGTGCGCTTGAAATTTTTCCTTTTGGCTACGATCGTGATTTTCTCCGCGACTTGCGGAACGATCTGCCACGCCCAAGGCAACTACGAGATTCAGGTGTACGGCGCCGATACCGTTCCCGCAGGCAGCACAATGCTGGAGCTGCATTCGAACTACACCGCCGACGGCCAGCCACATTTTATCGATGGAGTCGCGCCGACGAATCACGCCGAACACGAGACGATCGAAATCACGCAGGGCATCAACGACTGGGCCGAAGTCGGCTTCTACATCTTCACCAGCGAGCAGAGCGGAACGGGTGTGCAGTGGGTCGGAGATCATATCCGCCCGCGCGTGCGCGTGCCCGAGAGCTGGCGCTGGCCGGTGGGCGTAAGCCTGTCGACCGAGATCGGCTATCAGCGCGCCTTCTACTCGTCGGACACGTGGACTTGGGAGATTCGTCCTATTGTCGACAAGACCATTGGCCGCTGGTACTTCGCAGTGAACCCTGCTCTTGAACGCACGTGGCATGGGCCGGACGTGAATCTCGGCATCGGTTTTTCGCCTGCGGCAAAGATCAGCTATGACTTCACCAAGCAGATCAGCGGCGGTCTCGAATACTATGCCGACTACGGCAGAATCACGAACATCGCCAGCCTGCACAATCAGCAGCAACAATTCTTTCCGGCCGTCGACCTGAATGTGTCGCCGAAGTGGGAGATCAACTTCGGCGTAGGCATCGGGCCGACGGCCGCGACCGACCACTGGATCGTGAAAGGAATTGTGGGGCGACGCTTCGACTGGGGCGGTTCGAAGTCCAAAACCCCACACTCCTCCTATTAGCAGCGACAACGCTCAGAGCACATCCCCGCCGCCGCTGTCGCCGCCGGAATCGCCGAAGTCCGAGCCATCGTCCATACCGGAGTTGTCGCCGGGGTCGCCGAAGTTCTGATCGTCATTGTTCCGGTCATCGTCGTTCGAGGTATAGCTGGCGTCGTTGAACTGGGCGCCACCCTGATCTGATGATTCGTGAAAGTGCTGCTCGCCGCGTTCTCCGCCGCCCTGCCCAGGATCGTCATAGTAGTTGTTGATGACGGTCTCTTCGGGACGCCCGCCGCCGAAACCGCCGCCGCCCCAACCGTATCCTCCGCCGCCACCGAGCCCGTGCAGGACCGACTCGACGCCTTCAAACGCAAGCGCTCCGGCCGCCACGCCCGCAGCGGTCTGCATGGCCCCGCGCAAGAAGCTCGGCTGGCCTGCAGCGACATACTGAGGCTGCTGATATTGCGGCGCATACTGAGGCTGAGCGTATTGGGGCTGCGCATACTGGGGATTCACAGGCTGATAACCGCCCTGCGGCGCGGACTGCACCGGCGCCGGATCGGGATCGCGATGCCCGAGCAGATTGCCGAGAAAGCTTGTCGCGCGGGCCGGTTGCCGCTGTTGCTGCAGTTGCGTCACCTGAGCCTTGGCCTGCTCGAGCGCGATGTTCTGCACCAGCACGGTCTGCGCAAGGATGTAGAGCGCATCGGGGTTCGATCCCAGCGAGCGGTTCAGCAGCGCCTCCGCATCGGGATCTTTTTCCTGCAGTTGGGTCTGATTGACGCGCTCGGTGAGCGAGTTGAGAAGCTCTTCTTCCTGGGGAGTCAATGAAGTATCCTCCGGCGGCTGCGAAGTAGCGCGGTCATGCCGCCCCTCAGGGATAAGACGCGATCATGCCGGCAAAGTTGCAGCGCCGGATATCAGTACGCGTGCAGATCGACGCCGGTTCCCTCAACCGACTATCGCAGGTGAGGATGAAAAATCCGAGAATGGCAATCGATCGA
>DATHNJ010000129.1:0-9974 GCA_035486155.1 Occallatibacter sp.
TTGAAATCGTTCTAAGAAGGAGATGCAGGTTTGACGCGCTCGCTGGATAGACATTTAGATGACGCACAAATAGAGACGCTCGCGGGCGTGTGTTTCTTGGAAGGTGGCGGCGACCCTGGCTCGGACGGCCGGGGACTGGGTGCGGAGGAAACTGCCGGTGAACTTGAGCCACATCTCCAGCGCTGTGAAGAGTGCAGACAGAAGCTACAGGTCCAAATAGAGATGCAATCAATCTTTCTGGAGCAGACTACGGAGCAACGACGCGGGCCCTACCGCAATTGCCCGAAGAATGTGGACTGGAACGCCGTGGTTCTCGGGCTTGTGCCCGAAGCAAAGACCGGTTCTTTGCTTGCGCACGCGGCCGGCTGCTTCCACTGCGGTCCTCTCTTAAAACAGGCGCAGGCGGTCACGACGCATGAAGCGACCGAGGAAGAAGAAGCGTTTCTACGGTCTCTCAGCGTCGGCAACCCCGCATGGCGAGCCGGCATGGCGCGCACGATGCAGCAGGCGGCCGGGCCGGGGAACATGAAGACCCGCTTTCGATGGTCGCCTTTGTTGCGGCCCATTGGCTGGGCAAGCGCCGGTGCGCTGGCTCTGGCCGCGCTTTCCGTTTGGGCGGTCTACCTCTGGCGAAGGCCATCTCCAACGGCGCTGATTGCCGAAGCCTACGGCGAACAGCGAACGATGGAGCCCCGCTTTGCGGGAGCGGCATACGGGCCGGTGCGCGTGGAGCGCGGAGACGGCTTTGTTGAGAAGCCGGCTTCGTTGCTGCAGGCGGAAGCAGCCATCGCGGAGAATCTCAAGCTACACCCCAACGACGCCCGTTTGTTGGATGCAAAGGCCCGCGCCGATCTGCTGGATTGCCACTACAACTCCGCCATTGAGGCTCTGGAGCGGGCCAGCGCCGCTGCGCCTGGATCGTCGCAGGTGACGACCGATCTGGCGACCGCCTACTTTATGCGCGCCGAGACAGGCGGCAAGACGGTAGAGTACGGGCGCGCCATCGATCTGCTGGGAAAAGCGCTGGCCATCTCTCCGAATGATCCGGTCGCGCTGTTCAATCGCGCCATCGCCGACGAACGGTTGGCGATGTACGACAATGCGGCGGCCGATTGGGAGCGGTTTCTGAAAGTCGAGAAGGACGCCGGCTGGCTGGCGGAAGGAAGACAGCGACTGGAGAATGTCCGCGCGAAGATCAGGCAGAGGCAGAGCCTCAATGCACCCCTGTCGAGCGATCCGGAGGCGGCGCTGCCGGTGTTGCTGCAAGAGAGTCAACAGAGCCGCGGCCCCGATCGAATCCGCTCTCCCGATGAAGACTATGTAGAAATCGCCCTCACCCATTGGCTCGATCACACCTCGACAAACCCTTCCCCTCTACATACTTTGAATGACGCTGCGACCGGCCGGGCGCTGTCGGCCCTCGCTGAAGTCCTGCGACGCAACCACGGAGACAACTGGCTCGCCGATCTGCTCAGCGAAGCCCCCTCCGAGGCATGGCGCCGTGGAGTTCATGAGATATCCGCAGCCGCTGCGGCAAGGTCGGCCGGCGACACCACGGCGCAACTGCTTCACGCCAAGGCCGCGCGCGCGGCGTTTCAGCAGGTCAGGAGCGGCGTTGGCCAGGCAGCCGCGGACATGGAGTACGCCAACGGCCTCAACCGCGCCCAGCAGGGAATCGCATGCGTTCCGGTCGCGCAGGAAGGGTTGAGGCTGCTGAGGCGTGAAGACGATCCGCGAGGCGATTCGCAAGATGATACCCAAAAATATTCCTGGCTCGCCGCCAATCTCTGGCTTGAAGCCTCGACCTGCGATGGAACGCGCGGGGCGCAGGAGTTGGCCGAGACCGACGCTTTGCACGCTTCGACGCTGGTCGAGAAGGCAGGATACGAACAGCTTGGGCTGCAAACGCAGTATTACCTCGATGGCGTCGTCGCCCCGTGGATTGCATCGTCCGCCGCATGGGATCGAATGCGCGCGGGGCTGGAAGAGTTCTGGAAGGCGCGTTCTTCGCCAAGATACGGAGGCAATTTTTTCTCCGACATGGTCTTCGCCTCCGAGGTGGAGGGGATGTGGAACCTGGCGGTCGCGGCCGGCAAAGAAACTGTCTCCTTTCGCTCGCAAAGCGGCAATCAATTTGCCGAAGCGGCGTCGCGTCACTACTTGGCGCAGGCCGCCGAAGCAGCGGGAGACAGCGCCCTTGCCGACGCCGAGTTTGAAAAGGCGGATGCGCTGCTGAACCGGCTTTCCTTGAGCGATCGAACCACGCTGGTCACGCTCGAGTCGGAGCGGGCGTCGCTCGAGGTGCGCGAGAACAAAATCGACGCAGCCACGGCACAGCTTGAGAAGGCGCGGCAAGGTCTTACACAGCTCCACAGCCAGTATGGATCGCTACCCTATCGCGAGGCTCTCGGCGAACTGTACCTCAGAAAGAACATGCCTCAGGCTGCCGAACAAGAGTTGACCAAGGCAATCGGCATTCTGGAAGGCGACGCTGATTCGCTTGGATCCGACCCCGAGAGATTGCTCTGGCATGAGAATGCCGGCCGCCCGTATCGCGATCTGCTCGAGATCTACAGCCGCATCGATCGCGACGCATCAAAATCATTCGCGTTTCAGGAGTGGTATCGCGCTGCGCCCATGCGTGCGGCGATGCGCGCTCGACAACATGGACAAGCAGGCGCGCTCACCGCAGCGTCGGCAGAGCCTTCGCTCTCCGAGATTTCTTTTACCCCGCGAGAGCTCGAGCCGAAACTCGCGTCCGGGCTTGAGCACGGCGAGGCCGTGTTGAGCTGGATCTCGTTTCCATCCGGGATCGCCGTGTGGCTGTGGGACGGAAAGAACGCGCAGATGGTTTGGGCGCCGGTCTCAGCCGAGATCCTGAAGACAACCCTGGCGCAGTTCGTTCGACTCTGTTCCGATCCAACGGCGGATCAGCATCTGAGGGAATACGACGGAAAGCTGATCTACACGTGGATGCTTGCTCCGTTTGGCGCAAAGCTGGGAGCGATCTCGACTCTCTTTGTCGAATCTGACGAAACCATGCAGCAGATTCCATTGCAGGCGCTGCAAGCTCCCGATGGGCGTTTTCTCGCCGATCGGGTCGTGGTGATTGATTCTCCCGGGATGGCGTACGAACAAGCATCCCGCGACCGTCATCGCGACTGGTCGGAGATGATGGTGCTATCAGTCGGCAACCCGCTCTCGGAGACGGACGACAGAACAGGGCTTCCGCCTTTGCCGGAGGCAGATCGTGAAGCGCATAACGTAAGCGCACTCTTCAGCCATCACTCTCTGCTCACGGGAGCGGACGCGAATCTCAAGAAGGTGGCAAACCTGTTGCCGTCTGCGCAGATTCTGCATTTCGCCGGGCATGCGCAACTGGGCGGAACGCAGCCTGGTCTACTGCTGGCCAGCGGCGTGAATCAGGAACCAACGCTTCTTGGCGCCGAGCAACTACGCGCGCACGATTTGAGCAAGCTCAGGCTGGTGGTGCTCTCCAGCTGCGCTACCGCCGTAGCCAGCCACGGCCTCGACGATCCGGAGAGCTTGGTGCGCGTCTTTCTTGGCGCCGGCGTGCCGCATGTGGTCGCGAGCGACTGGCAGGTGGATTCGCAGGCCACCGAGGATTTGATGCAGGCTTTCTATGCGCGCCTGATCCGCGGCGACTCTGTTTCGGCGGCGTTGGCTTCGGCCGAGCGCGCCATTCGCTCTCGGCAGGAGACGTCGCAACCTTATTACTGGGCGGCGTTCGCTCAGTTTGGAAGATAGATTAGTAACCCGCCGTTATCGCTTTCTCGATCAGGTCGGCCCATCCCGTTACGTGATTGAACTCCAGCTCGATGTACCGATTCCAGAGAATCTCGTAGCCAACGATCTGAGGTCCGTTGCCGGAGAATTTATCGCCGGCGGGGGGGAACTTATCACCGGCAGGCGGAAATTTGTCTCCCGCTGGGGGGAACTTATCGCCCGCCGGAGGAAATTTGCCGCTCGCGGCCGGAAACTTATCCCCTGCAGGAGGAAACTTGTCGCCCGCTGGGGGGAACTTGTCTCCTGCGGGCGGAAATTTCTTGCCCGCGATCAGAGGTCCATTGGGAACCGCATTGTCGACTCCCAGATTGTTGGCCGCGGCGTACTCCTGCAAATCCTGCGCCTGGGGCGCCAGCTTCTCAGGGAAATAGATAGCGGCGCCGTAGGCATCGAATGCGTCTCCCTGATCGACGTCCCTGTGATAGGTCAAATAAGGATAAGCGACCAGCGTTTGCAGCACCCGTTGCGCGGACGCGTAGGAGGGATGGCTCTTGTCGAACGATTCCGTGAGCTCGCGGCAGAAGACGCCAAGATCGATATAAGTGGGCTCATCCGGCGTACGCGAGGAGTCACGCGCGCGCAGAATCTTGCGGCGCATCACGCCGTTCTCTACGCAGGGCGTCAGCGCTTTCACCAGATTCGTCATCTCGACAGCCAGTGAACCGCAACCATTCAGGTCGAACGCCGAGAGAGATACCCGCTGCGTCTGGCCCTGGAGCGAATACGCTTCGAGATAGCGGCTTACGATGACGGTGGACAGCGTGCTCGCATCCATCCCCGAGCATTGCGCCAGATCGCCAAGAATCGCCGCATAGGGCCAGCTTCCGGCGGGAACCTCTTCATCGGAGGCGACGACTAGGCTGGTCGAATTGCGCATCTCGTAGATCACTTCAGCCATCGCCATCATGCAGGCATCGAAACCAACCAGGTCGATCTTGCGGCCGATGGAGCCGGCGATCTCATCCAGGATGCGCGCCAGCGAAACATCGCTCACGTAGCGGTTGGCGTCTCCGCCGTTCAGGACTTCGTGCGCCGTGAAGTGAATCGGGTTCGTCGGCGCTGCGCTTGCCACCGGCAGCGCGACCTGGGCGCGCGGCGTAGCGACGGGCGCCGAGCCGGGCGCATTCGGCTGACTCGGGTTGTCATAGAAATACACGTGATCGAGCCCGGCGCCGTGCCCCCAAAGCACGAGGCAGACGCGCTTGGGTTCAGTTGGCGCTGTGATCGACGCTTTCAAAAAATCAGTCAGACGAATGCTGCGGTCGGTGGTGTAACCATCCGGCGCCTCCCAGATGACCTCCTTCGTTCCCTGCGCACAACGGTATCGGGTCGAAAGCTGGGCCGACGGTCCGTCGACTTGCGCAATAGTTTCAACGCTGCTGGTGCGCGTCGCCGCAACGATCTCATGAAGACTGATCTGGGCGTCGCTGTAAAGGGTGTTATCTCCCGCTAGATACACGAGTAGCTTCCAGGGCTGAGCCATGGCGACCTTCATTTCTGAGGGAGTGTTATGACTCTGAAGACGACGGCGCTTCGTAAGTCCCTTCGCGGAACTCACTCGTGTGCATCTTTTTTATCAAGGAAATATTTGCCGCGAACTTCGAAGGCTGTGCTCCAGCTTGACCTGAGAGCCTTATGCGCGCCGAGAGTCTTGCATGAAAATATCGAAGCAGATTATCTCTAAGTTAGGGCGGGCAGTTTGAATCACGCATTGAATTCGCGCTGCCCGCGCTCAGCAGAAGAAGGCCGATGCGCCAGCGCTGTCACAGACGGCTGGCGCCTTGATCGACTTCGCCTTAATGCTTGGCCGCTTCGTGAAGGCGTCCGCGGCGGAACAGTTCATTCACAGTGGTTATGAAATGGCGGGCGCTTGGCGGCGTAGGCACGGCGCCTGCCAGGATTCGCTCATAAGGAATGGCGTGTCCGTAAAACTTCTCCGTGTCTGACTTATTTTGGTGCACGACATCACCATTGAGGTCGATTCCGGCGAAGAGACCCCGGCTCCGGGAGTAGGTCAAGAATTCCGCGTTCGCTAGTTCTGTTGTAGCGGCTTGCGAGTCTCGACCAATCGGACCGGCCGCCGCCGCGGCGTCGGCGCCGAGTTTTACCTTTTCTTTTAGCAAATCGACTGCTGCATGGTGGTTCATTCCGATCAGCACCAGATCAGTAGACTGGCCGCCAATCTGAAAACCGAAGCTAGCTCCCTCCATCTGGATGAAGGCCGGCGCGCTCCAGCCGCCATGGCGCGTCCGGCAGGTTACCAAGCCCTGTCCGTATTCGCCGCCAAAGACGAATGCGCCTTTTTTAAAGGAAGGCACGACCACGACGCAGGTCGCTTTCGCCGCGATATCGAGTGGAATCCCCTTGTCTGGGGTATTCATCAACTCATGAAGCACAGCATGGGAGGCCTCGATGCGGCTCTCCAGCCTGGACCTATCTTGCCCAGTAGCTAAATGCGCCAGGCCAATCACCATCAATCCCGCAACCACTAGTTTCTTCATTTCGTTCCTCCATCAAGACGTCAACCATATTACCTGAGCACTATTGTGATGATGCCCTGCAGATGACAGGTTGTGCAGAACTACTTTGCGCCGGTCAGCTTGGAGCCTACTCCGCGGTCGGCTAGAAATAGAAATGCGGCCGTCTGGCCGCGTCTGCTGCATGCAATGGTCGGGACGGGCAGATTTCCGCCCCAGGATAAAGACCTGACCATGGGGACCCGTGAACTGCCGACCCTCGCAGACCGAACTCGACGGCTTCCGCTATCGCCCCAGACGTAAATTGGGGCGCTTCGTGGGCGGCAGCAAATGCCGGATCGTTGATGGAAACTGGATTCGAAAGCAAAAATGCAATGGTCGGGACGGGCAGATTTGAACTGCCGACCCCTCGCACCCCAAGCGAGTGCTCTACCAGGCTGAGCCACGTCCCGACACAATCGAGCCGGCTCGGGAAGAGCCGGCTTCAGGGGTTCCCATTCAGTTTACACCAGCATGGCTGCGCACGAACGCTACGCAGATCAGCTCAGAATTACTTCCCTTTCCACTGCCGCAGCGCCAGCCGCGCGGCGTGAAACCCGCACATGCCGTGCACGCCGCCGCCCGGAGGCGTCGAGGACGAGCACAGATAGAGACCTGGCGAGCCTGTCGCATAATTCCCCAAACCCGGACGGAATAAAAACTGCCGCACCGTCATTGCGCCTCCGCTGATATCGCCGCCGATCAGGTTGGCGTCCATCTGCTCGAGCGCTGCCGGCGATGAGACGCGCCGCTGCAAAACACAATCCCTGAACCCCGGAGCGAAACGCTCGATCTGCGCTTCGATTCGCTCCGTCATGTCAATCTCTGATCCGTTGGGCACATGGCAGTAGGCCCACAGCACGTGCTTGCCCTGAGGCGCGCGCGTCGGATCGTACAGCGACGGTTGCGCCGCGAGCACGAATGGCTTTTCGGGGCAATGACCGCGCACAACGGAGTCCTCGGCCGCGGCGATCTCTTCGTACGTTCCACCCAGATGCACGGTGATGGCGCGCTGGCACTCCGGCGCCTTCCATGGAACCGGCTGCGACAACGCGTAGTCAACCTTGAACGCGCCGGGGCCGACGACAAACTGCTGCGCTGTCGCGCGAAACTTTGCCGGCGCCCGGTCGCCCGCAATCGCCGCCAGCGCGCGCGGCGTTGTGTCGAACAGCGTCAGCGTTTTCTCGCCGCCTAGTTCGCGCCAGCTTTTTGCGTCGATACGCTGCGACGTATGCACCTTTCCGCCCAGGCTCTCCAGATGCGCGATCAGGGCTTTGACGATCGCTCCCGAGCCGCCGCGTGGCACGGGCCAGCCTGCCGCGTGCGCCGCTGCGCCCAGCACCAGCGCCGCTGCCGAGCTCAGCGGCTGATCGAAACTCAGGAAGGAATGCGCCGCAAGCCCCGCAAACAATGCCCGCGTGCGCACGCCCTCAAATTCATTGCGCGCGATCCACCGCGCCGGCTGCAGTGCGCTCATTCCGAATCGCGCCATGCGTAGCGGATGCCGGGGCACGCGCACAACCGGCCCCAACGCGTCCTTTACAAAATCAGCCCAATGCTCCACCAGCGGTTGCAGCAACGCGCGCCAGCGGCGTCCATCCATGCCCAGCACGCGATCCACGCTTTGCAGATCGCGCTCCAGCACGACCGCCGTTCCGTCATCCAATGGATGCGCCAGCGGCGCCTGGCCGTGGATCCATTCCAGCCCGTACTTCTCAAGCGGGAGCGCACGGAAAAACTGCGACGATGCGGCCATCGGATGCACGGCCGATCCGAAGTCGTGCAGAAATCCCGGCGCAGTCAGCGGTAGCGTGCGCGCGGCGCCGCCCGGTTCGGCCTCTGCTTCGTAGACATCGACGCGCAATCCAGCCTGCGCCAGCGTAACTGCCGCCGCGAGGCCATTCGGCCCCGATCCGATCACTATGGCGTGCGCTTCAGTCATGCGTCCCCAGATCGTCTGGCCACCGCACAACGGCGAATCGCCCATCCGCCGCGCGCGTCAGCTCCGGCGCGTACAGTCCAAGATACGCCCGGCGCCACCAGTTTCCCGTGCGGCGTTTTTCGTCCATTGATGTGAACCAGTATTGCCACAACACCGCGCGCACAAATTTGGGCGGCGCTTGCGCGAACGGATTTCCCCCTGACGCATCTTTGAATAAGGCGATCACGTTTGCATCATTTTGCAACAGCCGCTCCTCGGTCTGCGGCACGATCTCGCTTTGGCGCCAGTCGCTCAGCGAACAGAACCACAGGTTCCAATCGAAACGCGGTTGATACGGCGCGTAAATCCGCGGCGGTTCATTTAACAGTTGCGGTTTGTTGCGAAACAGATACGGCGTCCAGTTCTCGCCATCATTCGATCCCTGGAACTCGATGTCGTAGCGTCCGCGCGTCATTACCGCAAACAGGCCGTACTGGTTGGCAATACGAAAAGGATCGAGCGCCGCGATCGGCGCATTCGGCAAAACGGATTCGCGAAGGGCCAGCGTGATCATCTCCGCCGTCGTGTCGTAGGCTATCCAAGTCAGCATTACTACGCTTATCGCCAGCCGCAATGCGCCCCAGTGTTGCGCAAGACGCCGCTTCCAGTGCGGCCGTACAGAAGTATCCGATGCCGCCACGGTCTCTGCCGCGTCGTCTGAAACTGAGCTTCCCTCCGTCGCCAGAATCGACAACTTCTCTTCGTCGCGTTCTTCGATCGGAACCGCAACTGACGATACAGGTCTCCAGCGCGCCGGAACAAAGCGCAGCAATACTCTGTCATCCAGCAGTAGAAAACCGAGCGACAGCACCAGATAGTTCAGAAACGTGTAGTTGGCCGTGAGAATCACGCCGATCTCCCACGGCGTGACGATGCAGAAACAAACCAATCGCACGCGCCGGGGGAAGAACAGCATCAGCACGATGCCAAGTTCCATTACGAGCGTGCCCAGTGCGCTCGCCGCGTGAAACCAGTGCGGCAGATGCTCGGCGTACCAGCCGATCCACGTTGGCAGCGGGCCGTTCTGGTAGTACTCATCCATCGCCGTAAAGTTGCGCCACTCCACATCGCCGCTGAGCAGCTTGACCATGCCAGACTCGAAGTAGATGCGGAACCACTCCCACTTGAGCAGAAACTCGCTGGCGCGCGAAGGCGGATCGTCTGCGCCCCAACCCGGCAACAGGCCGCGCGGCGCGAAGAAGAGCGCGAGAAAGCCGGCTTCAAGCAGCATGCCGTCCGACTGATAGCTCGAGAAAACACTGGTGGCGGCGACGAAGGAGAGAAAGCAGACGAAGCAGATGAAAAAGCTGAGGCGCGGCCAGAGGTTGAGGAACGCAAGAATCGAGGTCGCAATGCCGATCCATACCACCGTCATCAGCATTGCATCTGTTGACGAGTACCAGAAGAGCGTAGGCGCGTACCAAAAACGCTTTTCGCCTAGCGAATTCGAGACCAGCGTCAGGTATTGCTGCGCGGGCAGAATGCCTTGGGGGCCGATGAGCCCCTTGATCTGGAACAGCAGCGAATAGAAGGCCGAGAAATAAATGGCGGCGAGCGCGCGCAGAAAGATCCACCGCGGGACGAGCCGTCCGTGCGGACCATGGCGGGAGTCGAATAGCCAGCGGAGAACGCCCATGGGGTTGCGACCCATCACGCTTCGAGGATAGCTT
>DATHNJ010000130.1:0-9069 GCA_035486155.1 Occallatibacter sp.
ACATCCTGATAGGTGAGTCGGACGATACCGCTTGCGCCGGGGGAGAGCGGCTCACGCAGCTCCAGCTTCATACCTTCGGTGCTGATCTCTTTGCAGCGCCCTTGCTGGATCGACTCTCCGAAGGTCATGCGAACGGGAAGGTCAATCGCAAATCGTGGAGCGCGATAATCAAATTTCCGCATAGTCATCCATTCATGGCGTGAGGCCTAACCTGCTAGGAAAGAGGGAAGAACAGGTTAGACAATCTATCGGCGCCTTGAGGCAAAAAGTACGACTCAGGCGCGAGACAAAGTGAACTATTTATTCACTCAATTGTAATGGCGCCTTTATTGTTGAAAGGTCGCCGGCGCGATGCAAGAAGCTCAAAATACTAGCTTGGGTTGTCGAAGGATATTGCTTCAATGCCCCGTTCGGTGGACGCTGAGTACCTCTAAGGTAACTCTAATTGGAAATAAATTAGCTTTTTTTGAGAAAAGCGCTCCTATACTACAACTACTTTATTGGTCATCTACAGGGCGCTTAAGTCTGCATTAAGCCCTTTGCGGACAATGGCTTACTTTTCTCAAAAATCAACCCACGAGAACGTGCATGCACACCTTTGACGACGCTTCGACATCTGTTGCCGTAGTAGATCGCCCTGATACTTTGCCGCGGGGAATGGAGCCCGATGCGCATGCCAATGCAACGCGGGTGAACAAGATCGCGGGGCGGCGCGCGCTTGTTGTCGAAGACGACATCTCTCTGGCAGGCTTTCTTTCCGGAGAACTGGAAGCGCAGGGGCTCATTGTTGAGCAGGTCCACGACGGTGAGGATGCGCTGAACGCGCTCGAGGCCAAGCGCAGGTTCGATCTGGTGATTCTCGACCTTAATCTGCCCAAGCTCGATGGCATCACTTTGATTCAACGCCTGCGGCTTACACTGCCCAAGTTGCCGGTTCTTGTGCTTACCGCCCGCAGCCGAGTCGAAGATAAGGTGAAGGCCCTGGACTGCGGCGCCGATGACTGCCTGACGAAGCCATTTTCACTGATTGAGCTGCTGGCCCGCGTACAGGCCTTGCTGCGGCGTAACTCCGGGCTTGTTCCCAACTGCTCGACGATCGGCGATCTGACGATGTACCGCGATCAGCGGCTGGTGGAGCGCAATGGCCGCCGCATCGACCTTACGCCTCGCGAATTCGCCATTCTGGACGTGATGATGCGCAACGCCGGCAAGCCGGTTTCGCGCGCGACCCTGCTTGAAGAGGTCTGGAACATGGCGTCGTCTGATTCGTCCACCAATATTGTCGACGTATATATGAAGTATGTCCGCGACAAGATCGATCTGCCGGGCGAATCCCGGTTGACCCACACCGTGCGCGGTTTCGGATATGAGCTCCGCATTGCGTAATCACTTTCAGGAAGGAAATTCGATGGACGGCGCTCTCGCCGAGCCGTCGTCTCTGCTGCATGCAGAGCTAGCCGATGGCTTGCACGCCATGGCGCAGCCGCTCACGATTTTGCGCGGCGCGATGTGCGCATTGACGCTCCGCGAAGAGATGGAGCCGGCGAATCGACGCTATCTGGATATGTCGGCCAAACAGGTAGATCGCCTGTGTGATTTGATGTCGGGCATGCAGAGCCTTCTCTATGCCGCGCAGAACAAAGTCGAATTTGCGAGCTTCGACCTGATGGAGGCGCTTGACGCGATTCTCGACCGGCAACAGGCTTCAGCGGGCGAGTCGGGCGTGCAGATCGCGGTCACCAAGCCGGATCACAGCTTGTATGTATTCGCCGATCAGCAGGGCGTCGAGCAGGCGCTCAGCGCTGCGCTCAAGACTGCGCTGTCCGGCGCTCGCAAAGACGATCGAATCGAGATTGAGATTGCGCCGCGCGACGGCTTCGCCGAAGTGATGCTGCGCAATGAGAATTTCCGCGAAAGAAGCCTCGGTTCATTCGAGCGCTTCAACCTTACCGTCGTTGAAACTATGATCCGCAACCAATGCGGCATATACGAGTACACCGATAGGCCTTTTTCCATTTCCCTAAGACTGAGAGTTTCGGAGTATCTGGGCGCGGTTGTTACGTCCGATTGTTTACAGATGGCGGCTGAGTCAGTTATCTGCTGACAAAGCACGAACCCTCATGTTCTTTTCATTTTCAGGAAGGTGAAGGATAGTTATGGCTACTCCGGCTGTTCAGATTGCGCGGTTGGAAGACCGGATTCCGATTGATGTCTTTGTCGTCAGTTCAAATGCGCGGTTGCGGGAGGATCTGCAAGGAAAGCTTTCTCCTCCACGGTGGAATGTTGTTCAGGCCAGCGGAGGCGCAGATGCCCTGCGCCTTCTGCAGCGCCAGGGCGTCGAAGACGGCGTCATTCTTTTGGATCCGATGTTGCCGGATCTGGACGCCAATGAATTCCACGGAATTGTTCGCGACCGCTATCCGAACACACAAGTCATGATGTTGAACTCCCACACAGGGCAGCTTCTGGTGGGAGGGGCTTCGCCGACGCCGGTATCGAGAAAGCTTGCCGACGTGGTGAATCAGAACGGCTCCCTGCGCGCCGCTCCGATCCCCATGATCGTGAACGACAACAAGCGGCTGCAGACAGAAGGCAAAGCCAAGCTGCGCAGCATGATCGGCAATTCCGAAGCCATGATGCGCATCTTCACCCTCACGCGTATGGTGGCGGCCCGCGACACTACGGTTCTGGTCACTGGCGAGAGCGGCACGGGTAAGGATCTGATCGCGCAAGAGATTCATTTGATCTCTCCGCGCCGTAACCAGCCTTTTGTCGTGGTCAACTGCTCGGCGATCCCGGAGGCGCTGCTCGAAGCCGAACTGTTCGGCTACACCAAAGGATCGTTCACGGGCGCGGTGCAGGCCCGCATCGGACGCATTCATGCGGCGCACGGCGGGACATTGTTCCTGGATGAAATCGGCGACATGCCGCTGTCTCTGCAAAGCAAGATTCTTCGTTTCCTCGAGCAGGGCGAAGTGCAGCGGCTGGGCGGCAACGAAAATCTCAAGGTGGACGTGCGGGTGGTGGCCGCGACCAACGCCGAGCTGAAAAAGCGCGTCGCCGAAGGCCAGTTTCGCGAGGACCTTTACTATCGCCTCGCCGTATTCCCCATCCATCTGCCTCCCCTGCGCGATCGGATGAGCGATGTGGAAGAGCTGGCTTTGGCCTTCACCAGCAAGTTTCATCCGGGCGCGTCTCTGTCGCGCGAGGCTTTGAATGTGCTCGAGCAGCACGCGTGGCCGGGCAACGTGCGCGAACTGCGCAACGCCATCGAACGGGCCACGATTCTGGTGGGTGGTGGAAACGATATCAATCCCGAGCACATCGTTCTGTAGAGCTAAGAGTAGCTTTTGTAAGGTCATGCTGACGGGGCTAGTCAAGCCCGTCAGCATTTTGTTTTCCAGTCGTAAGCCCAAAATAGGCAGATATTCCCTATTTGGCACGCATCGTGCATATCAAATAGGCAAATGCTGCCGAGTTCTCATGTCATTCCAATAAAAGGGCTGGGGGTCGATACTCTCCCCAACCCGCAGCTCCTTGCGGACGCGTTTTCGGAGTTCATCGCAGCCTCTTCGGTGCTCGAGACCTCCTACCGCGATCTACAGGAGGAAGTGACGCGCCTTTCGGCGGAGCTGACCAGGCGGAATGCGGCTTTGTCGAGCAGCATCGCCGACAACGACCGCATGCGCGCCGCGCTGCAGCAAATGGTCGATTCGATGCCGTGCGGCGTGCTGGTGCTGAATCACGAAGCCCGCATCGTAATGATCAATCCCGAGAGCCGCCGCCTGCTGAATCTTGGCGCGGCATCGGTGGGCAGTCTTCACGATCTCTCCGCACTGAGCCGCGTTGATTTTGACGCGATCTCCCAAGGCCCAAGCACGCTGGTGGAGAGCGAAGTTTGTGTTTCGTCCGGCGCGCAGAAGCGCTGGCTGGCGATTGGCAATCGCAAGCTTTTCTGCGGTCCCAACCATAAGCCCGATCACCTGCACAGCATCTGGATTCTCCGCGACATCACAGCGAACAAACAGGCCGAGCTGGAGCGCGAGGCCGCGCGGCGCGCCACGGCGCTGGCTGAAGTTTCCACGATGCTCGCGCACGAAATTAGAAATCCATTAGCGAGCATGGAGCTATTTGCCGGGTTGATCGAGCAGGACCTCGGCGCGTCGTCCCAATGGATTTCTCATCTTCGCGCCGGCATTCGCAGGCTGTCCGGAACTGTAAACAACGTTCTCAGCCTGAAGGGCGAGAGCAAGCCGCGCCTGGCGCCGATCGATCTATCTGAATGTGTCCGCGCCGGCGTTGAGTTTGTTCAACCCATCGCCGAGCAGGCCGGGCTTACGGTTTCATTCTCGGCTTCCGAAACGCTCGCGATCGAGGGCAACGATGGCGCGATTCATCAGGTCATCCTCAACATCGTCTGCAATGCGATCCGCCACACCGAAGCAGGCGGAACCGTTGAGGTTTCGGCGCGCCGCGACGGCGATCGCGCGCTGGTCGATATCCGCGATACGGGCTGCGGCATCCCGGCGGACATCGCCGAGCACATCTTTGAAGCGGGGTTCAGCGCCGCGGGCGAAACGCCCGGCCTTGGCCTTGCGGTTTGCAAACGGCTGATGGAGCAGCATCGCGGAGCTATAAAGCTCACCAGCCGCGTTGATGAAGGAACGACGTTTCACCTGGAGTTTCCAACCTTATGACGAGTGAAGAAACCCTGTCGGTCATGGTGGTCGACGACGAACCCGGAATCCGCACCGCGTTGCGCGCGAACTTTCTTCGCCACGGCTGGCGCGTGGAGACCGCGTCGAGCGTTCGCGAAGCGATCCACAATGTCGAAGGACACGAGTTCGATCTGGTGGTGACAGACATGCGCATGCCGGATGGCACGGGCATGGAAGTGATGCGCGCTGCGCGCAAGGCGTCGCCGGACACGGCTGTTATCCTGCTCACCGCTTACGGCTCGGTGCCGGATGCAGTGACTGCGATGCGCGATGGCGCTCTGGACTATCTCACCAAGCCAATTCCGTTCGATCGCCTGCAGGCGACCGCGGCGCAGGTGCTGAACCGCGCCAAGCTGGCGCCGATCGAAGACACGACGGCGAACGGCGATATCATCGGTCACGCTCCAACGTTGCTGCGTACGCTGCATCGGGCGCGCGCCGCGGCCTCGACCGGCGCCGATGTGCTGATTGAAGCCGAAAGCGGCACCGGCAAAGAGCTGCTGGCGCGTTTCATTCACGACTCCAGCACGCGCAGCAGCAAGCCGTTCATCGCGGTCAACTGCGCGGCGGTGCCCGAGACGCTGCTGGAAAGCGAGCTCTTCGGACACGGCAAGGGCGCATTCACCGGCGCAGTCGCCAACCGGCCGGGCAAATTCGAACTCGCCAACGGCGGCACGATTCTGCTGGATGAGATCGGCGAGATGCCGCTGAATCTGCAGCCGAAGTTGCTGCGTGTTTTGCAGGAGCGTGAGTTCGAGCCGCTCGGCGAAGCTTCGCCAGTGCATGTGGACATCCGCGTGGTGGCGACAACCAACGTTTCGCTCGCAACCATGGTCGAGCGCGGCCAGTTCCGCGCCGATCTCTACTATCGCCTCAATGTGATTCCGTTGTCGCTGGCGCCGCTTCGCGAGCGCTGTGAAGACATTCCCATGCTGGCGCGTCACTTCGCGGAAAAATTCGCAGCGCAGCATCGCATGCCGGCGCCGCGGCTTCATCCGGACTTTCTCGAACGGCTGCAATCGCACTCATGGCCAGGCAATGTGCGCGAGTTGGCGAACTTTATGCGGCGTGTGCTCACGCTCAGCGAAACGGCGGAGATCGACGCGCATTGCTTCGAGACGGAGTTTCACGGCAACGTGATCGCGCCCATGCCGGCGCGCACAACAACGCCGGCGCAAACCGTCGCCGGGGCGCCTGCGGGCACGCCGATCTGGCAGGTGGAGAAGCTGCATCTGGAAAAGACGCTTGCTCTCACCGATGGGAACCGCACCGTCGCCGCGGAGATGCTCGGCATCAGTCTGCGCACGCTGCGCAACAAGATTCGTGAATACGGCTTACCGCCAAGGAGGTATGCATAACATGGGCAGTCCTGCTTCCATGATGCAACTGCTGGAGGGCTATCTGAAGGTCGCGACCGATCGCCAGCAGATCGTCGCATCGAATATCGCCAACATCGATACGCCTGGCTTTCACACGCGCGACGTCAACTTTCAGTCCGCGATGCAGCAGGCGATGAACGAAACGAGCAACCCGCAGGCCGGACCGGCGGCAGTCGAAGTGGAGGGCCTGCCGGAGCGGCCCGACGGCAACAACGTCAACATCGACCGAGAAAGCATGCTTCTGGGTCAGACGCAACTTCAATATCAGTTAGGCGTGGAGTTGATTAAATCCCAGTTTCACGACCTGCTGAGCGCAATCAAGGAAGGGAACTAAGCCATGGGCTTGTTTGACATGATGAGCATCAGCGCATCCGCTCTTACCGCGGAGCGCCAGCGCGCCGAAGTCACCTCCGCTAACCTCGCGAACGCGGAGACAACACACACCGAAGAGGGCGGCCCGTTCCAGCGCAAGGAAGTCGTCTTCAGCGGCACGAGCATCTCGCCTTTTAATTCGGTGCTCAATCACCTCAACCGCTTCGGCCAGCCGCCGGCCGGCTCAGTGCAACTCACGCAAATCGTCAACGACACGGCGCCGCCGGTGATGCGCTATGAGCCGGGCAATCCCGACGCGGATAAAAACGGCATGGTGAAATACCCGGCGATCAACCCGATCAGCGAGATGGTCGACCTCATGGGCGCGACGCGCGCCTATCAGATGAATGCTTCAGCAGTGAACTCCGCCAAGCAGATGATTCAGCAGTCCATTGATATTTTGAAATCCTCGTAACCAATTTTCATAACCAATTTCGCAACCAGGAGCGAACAGATGAGCGCAACGATCGGCACAATCCCCAACTTCAAACTTCCCAGCATGCCGTCCGCGGCTCCCAGCATGCCATTCGCCGATCCCGGCGCGGGCTCGTCGGGCGATAGCTTCGGCTCCATTCTTTCCAATGCGGTGCAAGGCGTGAACCAAACCAACGACGCTGCCGCCGCGCAGGTCGGCAATCTTCTGCAAGGCCAAGGCGGCGACATCAGCAACGTCATGGTCGCCGTGGAGAAGGCCGAAGTTTCGTTCCAGCTGATGATGCAGGTCCGCAACAAGATCGTCAGCGCATATCAGGATATCGAGAAGATGCAGTTCTAGGATTGAGCCCCGATGCCAGGCATAAACAACATCGTCGAACAACTGAAGCACTTTTGGGCCACGCGCACAAGCCGCCAGAGGATGTTCCTACTTGGCGGAGTGGGCGCGACGGCCGTTCTGCTCACGCTGTTTGCGCGGCTTCTCAGCACGCCCGACTACAAGCCGCTCTACAAGGACCTCGAACCGGCCGACGCGCAGGCGCTGTCGACGCAGCTGACGGCCCAGAACATTCCGAACAAGATCGAGCCCGATGGCAAGACAGTAAGCGTGCCGGCGGACAAGCTTGACGCAGCCCGTCTGCAGACCGCGACGCAAGGCGCGCCGCACAGCGGGCGCATGGGATTCGAACTCTTCGACAAGATGACGTGGGGTCAGACCGAATTTGACGAAAAGGTCGCCTATCAACGCGCGCTGGAAGGCGAGTTGGAGCGGACGATCCAAACCATGGCGAACGTGGACCAGGCTAGAGTGCATCTTGTGATGCCGAGCGACTCGGTGTTCATCGATCGCCAGCGCAGCGCCAAAGCCTCGGTAATTCTGAAGCTCAAACGCAACGGATTTTCCAAAGACTCCGCGATGGCGATTGCGCGGCTCGTCGCTGGAGCAGTGGATCAATTGAAACCGGAAGATGTTTCGATCGTCGACGCTGACACGGACATGTCTCTCGGTATGGGCCACAGTAACGGCCCAGGAGGCGATGAAGACGAGGAAGCGCGTTTGACGCAGCGTCTGGTCAGCACGCTTGAGCCCGTGGTTGGCGCCAATGCGATTCGGGCCAGCGTGAATGTCGACTACGATCAAGGCTCGACGGAAGAGAGCCAGGAAAAGTACGACCCGTCGGTGAGCGCGCTGCTCAGCGACCAGAAGACCGAAGACGAAGCTTCTGGAAGCGCGGTGCCGGTTGGAGTCCCGGGAACTTCGAGCAATATTCCCAACGCAAACAAGACCAAGCCCGCAGCGAACGCAGTTTCGCAAGGAACGACGCAAAGTTCGAAATCGGAGAACGCGCAGTACGGCGTGAATAAGACGGTGATTCATACTGTCACGCCTGGCGGCCGAGTCCAGCGCATCACCGCCGCTCTGCTGGTCGATGACGTGCTGGTGAAGAACGTGCTGAAGGGCAAGACCACCTATACGCGGCAGAAGAGATCGCCGGATGAGTTGAACAAGATTCGCGAGTTGGCCGAGGCTGCGATCGGCTTCGACGCCAAGCGCGGCGATACGATCAGCGTGCAGAACATGTCGTTCGACGCCAATGCCGCCGAGGCCGATCTGCCTGCCGCGGGTTGGACAACGCAAGTACAGAAGGCAGTCTCAGACTACTCGTCGCTGTTGCGGCCGATCTCGCTGCTCGCGTTGTTTGTGTTGGCGTATCTGTTCGTGATCCGGCCCGTACAGAAGACCGCGTTGGCGCCGGGGCAACTCGGCGCCGGCGGCGCACAGGCAGCGCTGGCAGGCGCTCAGGTGCAGCCGTTGACGACCGCGGCGGCAGCCGAGTTGGTCGCCGGTAATCCAAGAGCAGCGCAGTTGAAGGCGCAAACGTTCGAGCTGGTTCGGCAAAAGCCGGGCGACACCGCGCGTGCAATGCAAGAGTGGCTTAGGGAGGAGAACTAGTGAGCGTGGCGGATCGAATGGCAACAAATGGCGCGCGCAAGGCGGCGATTCTCGTATCGTTTCTCGGCGAAGAAGAAGCCGCGCCGGTGCTGCGCAATCTCCCTCCGAACGACTTGCGCAAGATCGCGCAGGAAGTAGCCACCATGGCGACCGTGCCTATCGAGATCACGCTCCAGGTTCTCGAAGAGTACAACCACATGATGGGCGCCAT
>DATHNJ010000131.1:0-25867 GCA_035486155.1 Occallatibacter sp.
CAGCGATCGGCGTCGCCGTCGAATGTCAACCCGACGTCGACGTGCCGCTTCTTTACCTCCTCCCCAACCCACGTCGGATGAAGAGCGCCGCAACCATCGTTGATGTTACGGCCATTGGGCGCAATATTCAGCAGAGTTACATCGCCGCCGATGCGCCGAAACAACTCTGGCGCCACAGCCGCCGCCGCGCCGTTGGCGCAGTCAGCCACAACGCGCTGCGCCTTTAGTTGAAGCCCAGGAACGGATGCCAGCAGGAACTCGATGTAATCCGATTGCAGCGCGACATTGTCGGCCACGGCAGGCAGCTTAGAGGGATCCGGCGCATTCACATCGGCGGCGTGGCGCTCGATCTCTTCTTCGATTTCCAACTCCACAGAGTCGGGCAATTTGAAGCCATCGCCTCCGAAGAGCTTGATGCCGTTGTCGCGCCATGGATTGTGAGACGCCGAAATGACAATCCCCGCTTCGAATCCATGCGTGCGCGCAAGGAAGGCCACAGCAGGGGTCGGCACAATGCCCGCGCTTTCGACAGTTATGCCTGCCTCGCGCAAACCGGCAGCGATCGTAGCCGCAATCCAGGCGCTCGATTCGCGCGTGTCGCGGCCAAGCAACACCTTGGCTTTCGCTGTAGTCTTGCGCACGGAGTGCCCCACGGCGAGACCTGCAGCATAGATTGTCGCAGGATCGAGCGGCGTTTCGCCAGCCACGCCGCGAATTCCGTCGGTTCCGAAAAGCTTGCGTGTTGCAGATACGGTCATTGTCACTTCTTCCCTGCTCGACGCGGTTTGTCCGAGTCCAAGCCCTGAATCCGGCTCGAGAACGAGCCATCTCTCACGCGCGTTCGAATCACCTCATCGGGACCGAGCTGCGCGATCGAACGAATAAGCACTCCGTTTGCGTCGTGAACAAGCGCATAGCCGCGATCGAGGACTTCCAGCGGCGACAAGGCATGAAGTCTAGCCTCGGTGGCATGAATGTGCGCGGACAGTTCGCGCACCAATCGTTCCATGGAACGATCGAGACGCGTGGAAGTTGAGGCGAGGCGCTCACGCGTTTCGCCCAGCAGCCGGCGCGGATCGTGCCGCATTACGAGTTCGGCAAATTCATCCGTCGCACGGCGATCTGCGCGCAATCGTTCGCGCATGCTCCGCTCCAACGAGACAACGCTGTCGTCGAGGCGTTGCTGCAGCCTTTGCAATAGCGAACTGATGCGCCATTCGGCGCGCTCGGCGTGCAGACTATCCACCTGCTGGCGCGCCTGAAGAACCCTGAATCGCGCCGCGCGCTCCAGTCGCAGGGTTTGATCCGCCACCCGCTCGGCGACTTTGTGCTGCGCTTCGGTGATCAACTCTGCCGCGGCGGATGGCGTGGGCGCGCGCAGGTCGGCGACGAAATCGGCGATGGTGAAATCGGTCTCATGTCCAATCGCGGAAACCACCGGCAAGGTCGATCCGGCGATGGCTCGCGCGACGCGTTCGCTGTTGAACGCAGCTAAATCCTCCAGCGATCCTCCGCCGCGCGCAATCACGATGACGTCGACGAGGCCGGAGGCGTTGAGACGGGCGAGAGCGTCTTCGAGCTCCACTGGCGCCGATTCGCCTTGCACCGAGGCCGGATAGAGCATCACATTGAGACCGGAGTGCCGACGGCCCACGATGTTCAGAAAGTCGCGGATCACGGCGCCGGACGGTGAAGTGACGATGCCGACTGCGCGAGGGAACGCCGGCAGGGGGCGTTTGCGATCGGCGTCGAAGAGTCCTTCCGCCTTCAGTCGCTCCTTGAGCTGTTCAAACGCCAGTTGCAGCGAACCGGCGCCCACGGGCTCCAGGGTCTCGGCGACAAGCTGTAATTGGCCGCGCTGCTCGTAGATGCCGACGCGGCCGCGCACGAGCACATGGAGGCCATCTTCTGGCCGAAACCGTAAGAGCATCGCCTGGCGGCGAAACAGCACAACCGGAAGCTGCGCCTCTGCGTCCTTGAGGCTGAAATAGACATGGCCGGAGGGCGCAGGACGGAAGTTGGAAATTTCGCCCTCAACCCAGACATCGACGAATTTGCGCTCGACGAGCTGGCGCACCTGTTCCACAAGGTCGCGGACAGGCCAGATGCGACGCGCCGGAGTTTCTTCAAAAGAGAAATCCAACTGACGAGTTGAAGCGCCTTGCGGAATCACTAGGACGAGTGTACCCGCTCCACGCGATCTTTCGAATCGACGTTCTCGTTGTCCTGGTTACTGAAGCGATCCCGGAAACATAACAGCAGATTCAGAGCGATCCCGCCGCCAAAATGGGTCGTTAATGGGCCCGGCTGGCGACGATCGCGCGGATCCTGGACGCGAGCTGAGAGGCATGTTCGGAGGGTGCGGCGGAGAGACATCCATTCGCGTAGAGAGCTTCCGCTTCCCTGGCCAGCGCGGTGCCTTCGTTGAGGCCAAATGTGCCCAGCACGCCCGCCAGCTTGTGCGATGCGGCATGCGCGTGCTCGCAAAGCTCGGTCGTTAGACGGCCATCCGCGTGAGCCGAGGCGGCGCTTTCCAGGATGGCGACGCGCTGCTCGATCTCCGGCAGATGGCGGTCCCATAGCCGGTTCATGATCTCGACGAGCGCGGCAGGGTCAGGCGTTGCCATCCGGATGCCTACTTCCAGCCGAGCGCGTTCGAGATCTGCGTCGAAAGCGTGAGTGGATCGAAGGGCTTGACGAGAACTGCGTGAATGCCGAGATCGGCGAAGCGGCGCCGGTCGGTGGCCTGCACCTTCGCGGTCAGGAACAAAACTGGAATCTTCGCGGTGGCGGGATTTTTTCGCAGCTCGCGAAAGGTCGTCGGGCCATCCATTCCGGGCATCATCACGTCGAGAAGAATCGCGTCGGGCTTGTAACTGGCTGCTCGGGTAAGCCCTTGCGCTCCCGAATTGGCCACCATCACTTCCCATCCAGCGATCGTCTCCAAGCTCATCGCTGCAACTTCGCGAATATCATCTTCATCATCAATGATGAGGATGCGATACGGCATCTGTGTTATCTCCGAGAGCCGGACCAAGGCGCCGGCAGCGAAAGGGCCGGAAGAGCATTTTTCTCTCTGCCGGATACGTTAGTAATCTCGTCGACCGCTCCACGGCAGCCGGAACTCTTGACTTCAGGCGCTTGCTACGCCAGATACATCGGCAACTTCCTCCACGGATTCAATGTGACGCGATCCGCGCAGGATAGTTAGCACGAGTTGTTCGAGCTGTTCTGGTTGGACCCGCGCGCGTCTCATCAGGGCAGTCGGATTCATCCCGAACTGTTCCCTTCCGATTTTCAACTCGCGTCCCGAATACGCTACGAGGATCAGATGCGTCAGGATCTCCCGTTCGCGCAGCCATCCAATCAAATTCATGGAGTCGGCTTCCGGCATTTCAATGTCAAACACGAACAGATGCGGATGAAAGGAAAGACACTCCTCAACCGCCTTTTCACGGCTGCGCGCCATGCGCACCGTCATAGCCTGTCCCGAAAAGGCCTCGCCTACAAGCAAGGCTCGCTGCTCATTCTCCTCCACTACCAGCACACGGACTGGTTCGCCCGCGGCGCCGAAGACCCTGGATAAGTCCCCTATGGTGGACCGCGCATTCGTCGATCGCACGTTGCCGTTGCGGCTTGTCTCGGCTGGATTCTGCTGGGTATCGAGACTCAGAAGAACAACAGGCGTGTGGGCTTCAGGGGCTGACTTGCGAAGCTGCGGCAACAATTCCCAGCCATGGATGCTATTCGAACCGATGTCCAGCACGATCGCTTCCACGCCATCGTGCGCGGCCACCAAGGTCTGTTCTCCAGTCGCGGTTTCAAGGATGCGATAGCCCTGCTCGGCGAGTTTTGCCCCAATCAGGGGACGTGAAGCGCTGTTATCGCTGGCCAGCAGCACAATGCCCTGGCCGGGCGAATCGTTGGCCACGTTTTTGGTTTTGTTGGCCGCCGCCGGATGATACGGCAGGAATACGCGGAATGTCGATCCGCGAATCGGGTTGCGTTCGGCCCAAATGCGGCCGTTGTGCTGCGAGACGATGGCGCGGCAGATGGCCAGGCCAAGTCCGCTGCCGCCCTTCTGGCGCGAATCGGATGCATCGACCTGTTGGAAGCGGCCGAAGATCGCCTCCAGTTTGTCGGATGGGATGCCGCGCCCCTGGTCGATCACTGAAAGCGTCATGCCGCTTGAGCCCGGCCGCAGCATGATCGACACGGCGGAGTTCGGCGGCGAAAACTTGATTGCATTGGACAGCAGATTGGTGAGCACCTGCAGCAGGCGGTCGGCGTCGGCAGTGATATCGACTTGCGTTTTGTCGTGGATCAGCAGCACGCCCGCGGATTCGGCCATCAACTGCATGCTGTCCATCGCTTGCTTGACCAGGTCGGCCATCTGGACAGGCCGGAAGACCAGCGGCTCGCGCCCGCTCTGGGCGCGCTCCAGATCGAGAATGTCGTTGATGAGCCGCACCAGACGGTCAGAGTTGCTGAGCGCGATGCGCAGCAGATTTGTGGCCTTGTCGTTGATCTCGCCCAAAATGCCGGAGGAGAGCAGGCCGAGCGCGCCGCGAATCGAAGTCAGGGGCGTGCGGAGCTCATGGCTCACTGTGGATACGAATTCGTCCTTCAGGCGATCGAGCGCGTAGCGCTGGCTGATATCGCGGAAGCTGAGGACCGAGCCCGAGTAGCGGCCCATGTCGAGGATCGGATTGAGGAAATACTCCGCCGGGAAGCCGACGCCATTGGCGCGGAAGATCGTGTCTTCGCCTGTGGACGGCACGCGGCCGCTGGCTGCGCGGGAAAGGGTGCAGTCGATGGCGCATTTCTTCGCATCCGGCGCTCCGCCATGCACCAGTTCGTGTACGGGCTTGCCCACCAGACTGGTGACCGGAGCGCCCAAAAGACGCGTCGCGGCAGGATTGGCGAAGCGCACGAGGCCGTTGCGGTCCACGCCGAGGATTCCGTCGGCTACCGAGTGGAGCAGGATTTTTTGCTGCCGGCTCAGTTCCTCGGCGCGTTCGCGTTCACGGGTACGCGCAAGCATCTGGCCAAGCGAGGCGGCGACGGTCTCCATCGCCGCAGTGGTCTCGCGGTCTTCGCGCAGACGCAGGTGGCAGTAGAACTCGAGCACCGCCAGAACGTTGTTCCCCACCTGCACCGGCGTGGCCCAGCCGGAGACCATCTTGTGGCGAATCGCGCTCTGCACGCGAAGATCGGTGCGCTCCTTGGCCAGGTCGCCGGCCCATACCAGCTTGCCTTCGGCCCAGGCGCGGCCAGGGAGGCTCTCGCCAATGCCGAGCGACGTGCTCACGCTCTCCTGAATCAGCGACTCGGTTTCTTTACCCGGCACGCCCCACGCCGTGCTGAACTCCAGCTTGTTTTCCTCGGCGTTAATCTCCCACTTCACGGCCACGTCCCAGCCCTGCGAAACGCAGAGGGCCTCGAGAACGCGCATGGCCGCCATCTCCGATGAGACGTTCTCGCCGACGATCTGGGTCACGAGCAGTTGCAGGGCCAGGCGATGTTCGCGCTGCTTCTGCTGCGTGACATCGCGAATCAGGCATTGCACCGCCATCGGTTTACCGGCTCGGCGCCGCTGATGCAGACTCAGCTCGAGCTCCTGCAGGTGTCCGTCCGTCGTTTCATTGCGCAACGGGGCGCGATCGATCGTCTCGCCATTCATCACGCGACGCAGCAACGACGCCGCCTCGGCGCGGCAGTCGGGATTGAATACCTGCTCGAAGAATTCGCTTTCCCCTTCACCGCCCTGCGTCTTGATGAAACACCGCTTCCACGCCGGGTTCACATACAGGAAGCGTCCGGTCAGATCGAGAGTGGCGATCATCTCGCTGGAGTTCTCGAAGACATCGCGGTAGCGCTCGCGCGTCTCGCGCTTCCACTGATCTTTGCGGATGGTGGTGCTTTGATCCAGGGCGACTGCCACCAGGCCTGCCGGGTCGCCTTCTTGATTTCGTAGTGCGGAGATATGAAGCCGTACGGGAAACAGCTCGCCGTCGCGCCGCTTCAGATGCGTTTCAAAGCTGGGCGTCTGGCTTGGCGGCAGGGAGCGCACGATCTCCTCGTAGGTCGTAAGCGCCGCCAGCGCGGGCGACTCGCCGTGTGGATCGATGCCGCACAGCCTCTGCAGATCGGAGATCAGACGCGCCCCTTCGCCGGGCGCAAACAACTCAACCGTGCGCGACTTGTTAACCAATTCCGAGGCTCGGTAGCCGAGCATCCGCTCCGCCGTCGGGTTCACGAATGTGACGCGCCCATCGAGTCCGATGGCGACGATCATGGTCCCCGCGGAGTTAAGAAGATCCTTGTATGGATCGCCGAAGTATTGCCCTTCCGCCGCGCGCTCCGCGGAGTTGTCGGCTAACAGGCGCATGGTCACGGCAGCCGTCAGGCCGATCGCGGTCATCAATAGAAGCCAGTCGAAGCGAGGGCCTGCTTCGAGCCGTGCGCTGATGCCGCCGCAAGCCATGGCAAGCGACAGAACTGCGAGCGCCGACCACATCGAGGGAGACGTGTCGCGCTCGGCTTCCTTTGGCTGTTGGGCTCCGCTCGTGTCCATGCTCTGCGGTTCTGCAGCGATACGCTGCGCTCGTCCTTCCCTATGCGATCAGGACTCTATCCGGACCGCGCTTGCGTTTGTTCCCGGAGTCACCGATATTCTTGCGAATCCGATGACATTGTGCGCACCCAATGAGCGGGGAACATACCAAGCTCACGGATTCCGCAAATTGGGCGCCAACGGAAGATCGGCTCGACTCTCCCTGCTCAATCAACAGAAGCTTATAATCCCGCTCATTAGCTATACGATACGCTTGCCGTACATGTATGTTACTCAAAAACCGCTGGATTGAATGCAGAATGGCGCAGCGCTGGTTACCGCCGTGACTAGCCGCCGCAACGCCCGTCCCGGCTTCATTTGGCGCGATCAATCTCGTGCGCTCTCAATCGTATACTGGCCGCATGTCCTTATTCCGGCTGTCTTCACGCTTCCTATTGCCTTCTTTTCTTGCCTCGTTTTGCATCGTCTCCTTTCAACAATCGGCTCACGCATGGGGCAATGAAGGCCATCGCCTGATCAATCGCCTCGCCGCCAGCAACCTGCCTTCGGACGTTCCGGCGTTCCTTCGTTCTGAAACCGCGGTTGATGAGATCGAATACCTTGGTCCGGAGCCGGACCGCTGGCGCTCGCCGGCAGAGCCTGAGTTAAGCTCCGCTCAAGCTCCTGAGCATTTCATCGATCTGGAACTGGCGGATGCGCTCGGTCCGTTGCCCCGCAACCGTCTGGATTTTGAGGCCAAGGTCTTCGCTGCGGGCCAGCGGCCAGAGAAGATCGGCCTGCAGCCCTGGGTTACGAATGAGGTGTGGGAGCGCCTCAAGGCCGCCTTGCGGGAGTATCGACGTCTCTCGGAGGCGGGACAGAACACCCACGACGTTGAACAGGCGGCAATCTTCTACGCCGGATGGCTCGGCCATTACGTCGCAGACGGCAGCCAGCCCTTGCATGTCACCGTGCAATATAACGGCTGGGTCGGAGCTAATCCAAACGGCTATACGACTGCGCACGCCATTCACAGCCAGTTCGAATCGGTATTTGTAGCGGCCAACCTGGCGGCGCTGCCGGCGCAGTCGAAGATGACGGCGCCCCACGCCATTGACGGCGATCTCTTCGACGCCTACGTCGCCTATCTACGCCACACGGCAACCTACGTGGAACAGGTCTACAAGCTGGAAAAAGCCGGGGGGTTCATCGGAGCAGGCTCCGCGGAATCCCGCGACTTCACCGCCGAGCGTCTGGCTGCGGGCGCCAGCATGCTGCGCGACATGATTTTGACGGCGTGGGTAGAAAGCGCGAAACCCGTTCCCGACTTTCACGCGGGAAAATAGCATGTTGTCGGATGCCGGCGCGACACGAAGGAGCGGGCTATTCCATTCCCGAAGGCTGGCCGGAGTTCGCCATCTCGAGGGGGTAGGTCTGAATCTCCAGATCGATGCTGGCGATCTGGCCGCCACATTCGTTTGAGTGCAGGCGGGTGCATTGGCATAGTTCGGTTAGCCGTAGGTGCCCGCTTTGGCTCAGTTCCAGCCCCGATGCGATCAGAACTGTATAGATGTCGACGCAGACCTGACGCTCGAATTCGAACAACAGGTTCACACCACCGGTGTCGTTGGCGGCCCGGCTCAAGATCCAGCCGCCGCATCCTAGAATCGCTCCGGTCAATGTCTGGACCAGACGGCTCGGCTCCACCAGGGAGATGGCTCTCATCCGCATGGCCCAGGGAGCGGCCGGCAGCTCTTTCGAATGATCCGCGATGGGGATAACCTCTCTCACAGTGGACTTATCGGTGATCATTCGTTGGCTCTTGACCGATGTGCGGGACTGGAACGCGCCCTGACCTTGTTTGACACACGATCCCTGGGCGCCGGTCCGTTTGCGTTCGCAGGAATCGCTGCGCGGGCCGGGCGCCGGTTGGGTATTCTGATAAACGACATGATCATTGGCAGTGGGATCGACCTGGTCGAAATTAGCCGTATCCAAGAGTCGGTCGAACGCTTCGGGCAACGGTTCCTCGATCGCATCTTTACTGCGACGGAACAGGCTTACTGCCTCCGCAAGAAGCGTTCCGCCGAAAGCCTGGCGGCGCGTTTTGCCGCCAAAGAGGCCGGGGCAAAGGCTCTCGGCACGGGCATCAGCCGGGGCGTTAATTGGCTTGAAATCGAAGTGGTGCGCGAACCCGGCGGAAGACCGGCGCTGCTCTTTCACGGGCGCGCCGCTGACATCGCAGCCTCCCTGCGGGTGGGGCGCTCCGCGCTCTCGCTCACCCATACCGCCGACCTGGCTATGGCCAGCGTTCTGCTCGAAGACGGTGCTTAGTCCTTCGTCTGCTATGCTCTAAGTGCTGAGACAGACCCATTCCGGCTTCAACACCCGAGGAACGCCGTGCCGAGCCGCAGAGAGATTCAGTGGTCGCAACTGAAAGTTGGCGCATTGGTCCTTGTGGCCGTGGCGGTGTTGGTCGGGCTCATCTTTCTGATGTCCGGCACGACCGGCGGTCTCTTTGCGCCTAAGCTGACCCTTCGCTCCTATTTCAACAACGCCTCCGGCCTCAAGAACGGCGCGCCGGTGACGCTCGAGGGCGTCACCATCGGCAACGTGCTTCGCATCCGTGTAGTTCCGGAGCGAAACCCAACCCCCGTCGAGGTCACCATGCGTGTGGGCGAGGAGTATATCCGCGACCTGCACGTGAACTCCACCACAGCCATCGCGCAGGCCGGCGTGCTCGGCGACAGCTACCTCGACATCGATTCGAGCAAGGCCTCTGGGCCACCCCCGGCAAACAATTCTGAACTGCGCGCCACGCAATCGCCCAACATTCAGTCCGTGATCAGCTCCAGTCAGGATTCCATCGACCAGATCAGCGTGCTTTTGAAGAAGCTGGAGGTGACGATAGACGCCATCAACTCCGGCAAAGGCACGGTTGGAGCTTTGATCAACGATCGGGCTTTGTCTACCAAGTTCTCGCTCATCGCCGATCATCTGGAGAAGATCACCGGCCAGATCAGTAACGGCACCGGCAGCCTGGGCAAGCTCATCAACGACGACTCGCTTTATACAAAGGCCGAAGCCAGCGTCGACAATGTGAACAAGATTACCGCTGCCTTGAATCAGGGCCAGGGCACGGCGGGCAAACTTCTCAGAGACGAGACGCTGTACAACAACCTGAACGCGACGGTGTCGCAAATCGATCAGCTCGTCGCCGACGTCAACGCGGGCAAAGGGTCGATCGGCAAACTTGCCAAAGATCCAAACTTCGCCAAGAAACTCGACGACACGGTTAGCCACCTCGACTCCATCCTGAACAGCGTCGATGAAGGCAAGGGCACGATCGGGCAGCTTGTGCAGAATCGCACGGTCTACGACCATCTCGATCAAACCCTGGACAACGCCCAGCAACTGCTCAAGGCGATCCGCCAGGACCCGAAGAAGTACTTCGTCATCCGGCTTAAGCTATTCTGACGTAACATCAATCTTCCGCAACTCCGGCATCGATTCTCCTTCTACGAAAGGAGTCGTTCATGTCTCGCAAAAGTCTTGCTCTGGCTGCCGCCTGCGCGCTCGGCCTTGGAATCGGCATATCGCAATTCCATCAAGCACCTGTCGCAGCCGCCTCCAGCGATGGACCGGCTTACGCGGCCAACGGAGACATGCTGCCGCCTGCCAATTATCGCGAGTGGATCTATCTCACATCCGGCATCGACATGAGCTATTCAGCGAAGGCGATGGACATGGGATCGGTCTTCGATAACGTCTTCGTCAATCCTTCGGCGTATCGCAGCTTTCTCGCGACCGGGACATGGCCGGACAAGACCGTGCTGGTCCTCGAGGTGCGTGAGGCGCACGGCAAGGGTTCGATTAACCAGGCGGGACATTTTCAGGGAACCAGCGTCACTGACTTCGAGGTTCACGTAAAGGACGAGGCGCGCTTCCCTGGCAAATGGGCTTTCTTCTCCTTCGATTCGCCGGCCGGCAATGGCACGCTAATTCCCAAGGGAGCATCTTGTTATAGCTGCCACGCAGCCCACGCGGCCGTCGACACGACGTTCGTCCAGTTTTATCCGACGCTATTGCCCATTGCGCAAAAGAAGGGCACGCTCAGCGAAGCGTTCGTGAAAGAAGAAGCGGCGCGTCCTCCGTCGAAGTGACCGTTCGCTTCTTGGGCGATCGGCTCGATCATCCCCGAAACGCGCGCCAGAACTCGACGAAGCTCTTAAGCCGCACAACCTGGAAGTAGTCGCTTGCGACCAGGAAGAAGAGCGTGGCGCCGGCCCACACCCAATGCATTGCGTCCGAACCAAGTTCGTCGCTGAAAGGCAATGGCGCGGCTGAGAAGACCATCGCCAGCACGATCAGCGCCAGTTTCACGATGCCCATCACGAGGTTAATCTCCATCAGCTTGCTGGTGAACTCGCGCCCCAGGCGAAAACTTGCCAGCAGCGCCGAGACAGGACTTCGTTGTTCAAGAACCATAAGCAAAGGCGCGACCGTGAACGGCCAACTCACCAAGGCCCACAAGGTAAAGAATCCGAGAGAGAGAAAGATCGCCCAGATCGAGTAGCCGATCAGATCGGCCTCGCCAGCCGGCGAGATATGGGTGTCCGCCACCCACTGCATGGAGCGGAACCATGCGAGAAAGACTGCGCCGAGCACAACAAGCATTCCAGCCTGCAGCGTCATCATAGCGATCGGCCGGAAGCCTACGTCCGGCTCGAGCCGCCGAAATACGAGATTGCGGCCGACGCCCGAAATGACAATCCAGGCGCATATTGCGGCGGGCGCCAGCCACGCCAACGTATGCGCGACGGACGGCTCATAGCGTGCCCACACGTCCGCCAGTTGCACCGCGGCGACCCAGGGATTCTGCTTGTCGATACTGGTGAGTCCAGTGGATTCGGGCGGCAGAGCTGCAAGAATCGCTGCCGCCTGGCGCCAACAGACGAGGAGCAAAGGCGCGCCGAAGATCCAACGCCATGCGACTTCGATTGCGACAAGGGACGGGCAATTGAACACCCATCCCATCTGATCGACCAGCTTCTGCGTCGCCCGCACCTTCTGCGACCTGGCTGGGCTCACTTGATCACCATCACTTAATCACCAGGTTCACCAGCTTGCCCGGCACCACAATGATTTTGACGATGGTCTTGCCAGCGATGCGCGCACGCACTTTTTCGTCGGCCAGCCCGGCGGCCTCGATGTCTTTGCCGTTTGCCCCAGCAGCCACGCGAATCACCGCGACCAGCTTTCCGTTGATCTGCACTGGGATCTCTATTTCGTCCTCTTTGGCTAGCCCCGGATCGCTCTTGGGCCACGGCGCTCGGAGCACTGCGCCCTCTTCACCAAGATCGCTCCACAGTTCCGCAGCCAGGAATGGCGCGAAGGGCGCCAGCAACAGGACCAACGAACGCAGCAGTTCGCGGATCACAGGCGCAGGAACCTCGCCTGACGCCAGTTGCGCGTCGGCGGCCTGCATCTCGTTCACCAGCTCCATGACTGCCGCAACGCAGGTGTTGAAGTGCCAGCGTCCCTCGAAATCGAGCGTGATCTTGGCGATGGTCTGATGCAGCTTGCGCAGCAGCTTCAGCGCGACGCCGCTCGGCGCTTCGATCGGCTTTATTCGACGTGCGGGGCGCGCGACCGGCATATACTTTGTCGCCAGGCGCCACACGCGACCCAGAAAGCGGCTCACGCCGGCGACGCCGTCTTCCTGCCAATCCAGATCGCGATCGGGCGGCGCGGCAAACAAAGCGTACATGCGCGTGGCGTCGGCGCCGTACCGCGCGACCATGTCGTCGGGCGAAACGACGTTGCCCTTCGACTTCGACATCTTCGCGCCGTCTTTGATCACCATGCCTTGCGTGAACAAGCGCTGCGCCGGCTCGTCGTTCTTGATCAATCCCAGGTCGCGCATCACTTTGGTCCAGAAGCGCGAGTAGATCAGGTGCAGAATCGCATGCTCTACGCCGCCGATGTACTGGTCGATGGGGAACCAATAACCCGCGATCGCCGGATCGAACGGCCCCGTGGCGTTCTTGGCGTCCGTGTAGCGGTAGAAGTACCAGCTCGAGTCGACGAACGTATCCATCGTGTCGGTCTCGCGGCGTGCTGAGCCTCCACATTTTGGACAGATGACGTCAACAAACGAAGGCACGCGCGACAGCGGCGAGCCGCCGGTCTGCGTGATCTCCACGTGATCGGGCAAAATCACCGGCAACTGGTCGTCAGGAACGGGGACGAGCCCGTCCCGCTCGCAGTAGATCATCGGGATCGGCGTGCCCCAATAGCGTTGCCGGCTCACGCCCCAGTCTTTCAAGCGGAAGATGACCTTCTCCTCACCGAAAGCACTGCGTGCGGCCACTCCCTGGAGCTTCTTCTGTGCCTGAGCGCAGCTCAGCCCGTCATACTGTCCCGAATTGACCAGCACGCCGTCTTCGGAGATGAACGGAAGCTCCGGCTCTTCGGCGCCTGCGGAGACAGGCGCAATCACTCGCTTAATCGGAATGGCGTACTTCGTCGCAAACTCAAAGTCGCGCTCGTCGTGGCCAGGCACGCTCATAATCGCGCCTGTGCCATAGTCCATCAGCACGTAATTGGCGACCCAGATGGGAATCTGTTCGCCGTTATATGGGTTGACGGCGAAACGGCCCGTTGGAACGCCATGCTTCTCAATACCGCCGATGTCGCCAGCTTCCTTGGCTGCCTTTTGCTCCTGAATCAGCTTATCGACCTGCGCCTTGAGCGCGGCGTCTTCGGCAGCCATCGCCGTCACCAGCGGGTGCTCTGGCGCCAGTTGCACGCTGGTCGCGCCGAAGATGGTATCTACCCGCGTGGTGAAGACACGGATCTTCGGCTTTCCTGTTCCCCGATCCCTGCTCCCTAATCCCTGGTCGATTTTTTCCGCGAGAGAAAAATCGACCTCCGTTCCTTCGCTGCGGCCGATCCAGTTGCGCTGCATGGTGCGCACTTTTTCCGGCCAGCCCTGCAGCTTGTCCAATCCATCAAGCAGTTCCTGCGCATAGGCTGTGATGCGGAAGAACCACTGCTCCAAATCGCGCTGCTCTACCAGCGTGTCTTCGTGGCGCCAGCACTTGCCGTCGATGACCTGCTCATTGGCCAGAACAGTGGCGCACTGGGGACACCAGTTCACCTTGCTCTTCTTGCGATAGACGAGGTCTTTCTGGTACATGCGCAGAAAGAACCACTGGTTCCAGCGGTAGTAATCCGGAAGGCAGGTCGTCACTTCCGTGGCCCAGTCATATCCCAGGCCCAGCCGCTGCATCTGCCGCTTCATGGCGGCGATGTTGTTCAGCGTCCACTCGCGCGGAGGGGTGTTGTTCTTCAGCGCAGCGTTCTCCGCCGGCAGCCCGAACGCGTCCCAGCCCATAGGGTGCAGCACGTTGTAGCCGCGCATCCACATATGACGCGCCAGTGCGTCGCCGATCGAATAGTTGCGCACATGGCCCATGTGTAGCGCGCCGCTGGGATAGGGCAGCATCTCGAGCACGTAGTACTTGGGTTTGCCGGCGTCGGCCGGGTCGGCCGCATACAACGCCGGATCAGCAGCCCAGCGCGCCTGCCATTTCGCCTCGATCTCCGCAGGCTCGTATCTTTGATCTTTTTCGTCCGCCATTACCTTCCAGTGTAAATAATGGCGAACGAAAGGCTCGGTTCGTGCTGGACTGCCGAACCATCACTACGGTTTTACCGTCTCAGGACATTGAACCTGATGCAGCTCTTCAGTGGTCACTTCATAGCCCTCCGGCGGCTGGAAGGTTGTGATCGGCGGCTCGGACTGATCGATGCTGACCAGCTCCATCGTCGATTTGCCGGATTGCGGACTTTCGGACACCTGGCGAACTTCGAAGCCCAGGCTCGCCGAATGCCAGCTCTCGGTTGTGGTCACCATTGGCTGGTCGTTGCCGATCTGGCCGGCTGGAATGGTTCTGGTGGTGCGATATCCGTGAGCTTCGATGCCTTGGATGGTTTGGACGCCGAGATCCTCCCGAGCCACCGACGGCTTGGAAGCCATGAGCGCGGCCGCTTCGCCGCTGGACGCACGCGCCGTCGTCGGCCGCGGCGTGATAGGCCCATAGTTCATCTGCAGGCTGCCTGAATCCGAAGCCCAGCAGCCGTGTCGCTGATCCTGTGGCGGTAGCTTGGTCACGCGAGCTTGTTTGATCGTTCCGCTCCAATTGATCTGCGTGTTCTCCACCGGATCTTCGATGTGGACAAAAGAGGCAACGGACTGATTACCGCCAATCAGGTTGCTCCGAGAAGTCATTCTGCGGCCTTCGGAATCGAGCGCGCGCGTCTCGGTCGAGGTGCGCGTGATGGTCGTTCCATTGGCCAGCGTCTGCACAGACGTCGTCTTGAACTCCGCCGTGTAGGGTCCATACTTCACAGGCTGATGAGCGACCGTTACGCCGCTCTGCAGGTTCGATGTCGTAATTTCGCTGCCGCTTATCTGACCGAAGGTGAGAACCGGAGCCGCCGCAGCAACGATCGCCAGCGCTATCCGAGAAACCTGAATGCGCATACTTCCCTCCTATGGAACGGAGCTAACCGCGGAAGGATCCTCTTCAGGGGGATGTTTGGAGGCAGTTGTCCGCCACTCTCTCTAACGAGAATGGACGCAGCGATCCCTTCGCGGGAATCAAGAAAGTTCGGTGAGAATCGGGTGGCCGCGCTCATTTTGCATCTTCGGCAGCCCTATTTCTTGGGTCGCGACTCCGGAGGCACGAGTCCCATTACGCGATAGTAGACGACGAGTTGCCCGTAGTGCTCGCCCGAGTGCTCGACGAAGCCCCATGCATAGTCGCCGACGCGGACTTGTTGCTTGGAAAACGGATCGACAAAGAGATCGTTGAGCCCGGCATCGCCCTTGCTCTTGATCAGGGCCGCGCCATCGTCGAAGGATTTTTTCACGAACTCGACTACGGCAGCTTTCGTCTTGTAGTCGGCGCGTTTCGGGTCGCCCTCTGGCGCTTTCAATCCTTTAGCCGGGTTAATGAAGAAGTAGTTGCCGCCGGCCGCATGGAGCAATTGTTCGGCGAAGGTGCGCTGCGCTGGAGTCGGCTTAAAGTCGTACTTGTCTTCGGGCAGGTCTTCTGCCATGGCGATCAACTTGCGGCCGACGTCGTTCCAGGAATCGAGTAAAACCTGCGACGAGCTCTGCGGCGGTTTCGGCGCAGCATTGTTTGTCGGCGCCTGCGCTACGGCCCAGCAGATGTGGTTAACGCCGCAGGGCACGAACAGTACAGCCCCAAGAATCCACGTTAAAGACCTCGTAATCGCCCGCATGGTTGCCTCCCGGTCGAGAGTGTACCGCTTGGGAAGACAGGGTCCAAGGAGAATCGGAAAAGGAGCCAGCAGCGGGCTCGACTATCCGGCCATTTGGAGCGCCCTGGCCTGCTCAATGCGCCGCCGGCGCGCGGGCGTGTGCAGCGCTTCCCAAAGATCGGTTCGACGCTGCACATTCAGCCAGAAGTCCGGCGAATTGCCGAAGACGCGAGCCAGAATCAATGCCGTATCCGCAGTCACCGCGCGGCGATTGTTGCACAACTCATTCACCAGCTTGCGCGGCACGCCCATCGCATGAGCCAATGCGCTCTGCGTCAGCCCCATCGGAGTCAAAAACTCCTCCACCAGCATCTCGCCCACGCTTACGGGCTTCCGTTCCGTGCTTAGCATGACGCACCCTCCTCACCGGTAGCTGTGATTGTCGAGGTAGACGTCGACGGCCTCGCCATTCTTTCCGTTCCATTGAAAAATCAACCGCCAATGATCGTTGACCCGTATGGAGCACCATCCAGCCAGATTCCCGCGTAGCTTCTCAAAATGATTGCTCGGGGGTACACGCAGATCGGCATCCGACATTGCATCATCCAGCAATTGCAATTTCCTGAACAAGCGCGACTCGATAATCGGCGGAATCTTTCGACTTGGCGCATCGACAAGAAAGAACTCTCGCAACCAGCGGTCCCGAAATCCGAGAATCATTCGGCTGCTTCCTTGACCCATTGTACCGCACAGCGGTACAGACAAACTACTTCACCAGGCTTTTCAGCACCCGCACATTCCGCTCCTCATCGCCGTCTTCATCTACCGGAGTCTCGGCGATGAACGCACAGTGGGCGAAATGCTTGTCATTCAAGAGGCGGCGAAACGGCTCGATGCCGATGGTTCCCTGCCCGATGTGCTCGTGCCGGTCAAGCTTCGATCCGCGCTCGGCCTTGGCGTCGTTGCAGTGCCACACGCGCACAGCCTTGAGGCCGAATGTTTTCTCGGCCTGCTTCATCGTCTCGGCGTAACCCTGCTCGGTCACGATGTCATAACCCGACACATGGGTATGGCATGTATCCAGACACACGCCAACCGGCGCATGCGCTTGCAGCAGCGTCACCAATTCGGCTACCTGATCGAAGCTGCCCCCCAGCGAGCATTCGGCGCCTGCCGTGTTTTCGATGAGTATGCCGAACCCCGTTCCCTGCCACGGCAGCCCATCAATGGCGCGCGCAATCGATTCGGCCGCCAGCTTCAAGCCTTCCTGCCGCGTCATGCCCTTCCATGAGCCGGGATGCAGGACCAGATACTCGGCGCCGAAGGCCAGGGCCCGCTCGATCTCGCCGCGAAACGCCACCACGCTCTTCTCGCGGAAGTCTTGGGTCTGGCTGCAGACGTTAACCAGATAGCTAGTATGAATGACGAGCGGCCCGACTTCGTACTCCGCACGAAGTTTCTTCATTCGCTCGCACTGACGCGGATCAGGCTTGGGCGCGCGCCACATGCGAGGGCTCGAGGTAAAGATCTGCAGGGTATTGGCGCCGATCTCTTTGGCGCGCTGCACGGCGTTCGATGCTCCGCCCGCCGTGCCCAGATGCACTCCAATGCGCTTTATCATCGAGAATCAGTTTATCGGCCCAGCTACACCAGCTTCATCTCATCGGGATCCCAGCGGACGATGGATTTCTTTTCGATACTGAGATTGCTCAGTAGCGCCGCGCCCGCTGCGCGATAGCCGAAGACAGCGTCTTCTACCACCGGTTGGCGCGAGCGCACCGATGCGAAGAAGTTTTTAAAGTGATCGTAGCTGTCGCTGTAGCCCTCCGGCGTAACGTATTTTTCGTAACCCGCCTGCGGCTGTCCTTCGAAGTGCTTGCGTGGATACTTCTGGCGATATTCCGTCTCAATCTGCTGCTGCATCGCCTCGGGAAATGTGCTGATCGTCAGGCCCGGTTCGGTCTCTCGCGGCACGCGATTCACAGAAACGAAGCCCCAGCCAATCTCCATAGTGCCTTCTGATCCGGTAAAGACAAGGCCTTCGCTTTCTTCGCCGCCATCGACGAAGTTCACACGCAGGCTCAAGTTGAAGCCCTCGCGATAATCGAACAGCCCCAGCATCACGTCGAGCGCATCGCGCCCATCGTTCCAATAACGTATCGCTCCGGTCGCCATGCCTTGCGTGGGCCCGTGCGCGCCGGTCACGAAGTGCGTGCCGCTGAAGAGGTGGACGAACAGATCGCCTGCGACGCCGCTGCCGTAGGCCTTCCACTTTCGCCATTGAAAGAACTGTTCCGCATTGAATGGAATCTTCGGCGCCGTGCCTAGAAAGCGCGGCCAGTCGCAGGTTTCAGGCGATGCATCCGGCGGAACGGTGTAGTTCCACGCGCCCATCGAGGAGTTGCGGTCCCAGCGCGCAGTCACCATATTCAACTTGCCGATGGCGCCCGAGGCCAGCAGTTCCTTGGCCTTTATGTAGAGCGCAGAGCTCACGCGCTGGCTGCCGATCTGCAGAATCCGGCCCGTCGTCCGCGACGTTTCGATCATCTCCGGCCCATCGGAGTAGAGATGAATCATCGGCTTCTCGCAGTAGACGTCCTTGCCGGCCTTCATCGCATCCACTGACGCCTGCTTGTGCCAGTGGTCGGGCGTGCCGATGATGATCGCGTCGATGTCCTTGCGGGCGAGAATCTCGTTGTAGTCGCGCGTCGTGAAGACGTCGGCGCCCCAGAGCTCTTTGCTGCGTTCGAGCCGGCCGTTGTAGCAATCGGCGACGGCGACAAGTTTCACGCCCGGAACCTGCACGGCCTCCTTGGTGTCGCTCATGCCCTGGCCGCCGGCGCCGATCAGGGCGATTTGAATGTGATCGTTTGCCGCGATCGGATGCGCTGGCTCAGCCTGTGCCGCCAGCATATGAACGCGCTTGCCTGTTTCGGCACTCGCCGCGCCAGCCAGCGACGCCGCCGAAGCTGCACTGAGAGTCTTAAGAAAGTTTCTGCGATTCCAAATTTGCACAGTTCCCCCAAGGGACGAAGTCTTCCATCGCATACCACCATACACGCGGGGGATGGCCTTGTATTCGCAGAGAGGTTATTGCAAACCGCGCCTAACCCTCTGACAAGAGGCTCATGCGACGTATGTCACACGAGGAACTCTGCATTTAGCTGTGATTTGAAAAAGCCTCTTTGCGCGTGTAGGAGTGGCAGCGAAAGATCAGCCCGGAAGATCGGGCTGTCTGTCCGCAAGCCGCGTAAACGACCTGCGGGCCGTGCTAACGCAAAGGAGGTGAGGACAATTGGATGGAAAATCGTCATGGATGCGAGTCGCGATCACCATCGCCATTGACTGGCGATTTGTCATCGCTCTCGTTATCCTCGTCCTGGCGCTACTCGTAAGGTAGCCAAACCCCGGCAGGGCCCTACACCCTGCCGGAACATATCTAGTTTACCAAAATGCTGGTTTTGGGAACCTAGTCGTCATCATCCTTGCGCGTCTTGGCGTGGTGTTGCGTCAAAGTGGCCGGCACGGGCGCTGTACCCATCGCGTCCCTCCAGAGAATCACGTTGAGCTTCTCGGAGTCGGCCTGATCGGCATGGCGGAAGTCCATCTTCATGCTCTCGCTTGCGCCCGGCGCGCGCGGAGTATTCGCGGTGTAGAGCAGGTTGTTATCGCGATTGGAAGTGTCGGCGCTATACGGCGGCTGATCGCCAGGCCCTGTAAACAGGGTCGAGATGAGCGAGGCGAATGCGTCGTTGTTGTTCATCGGCGGCAAGCCCAACAAGGACTCCATCGTGCGGATCACGCTCACTGTCGAATAGAACCGGCTATCGACAAACGCTCCATTTTCGCCGTGGGGGGCGTATTTGCTGATCACCAGAGCGTAGCTGCGATGGGCGTCGACGTGATCGGCGCCGTCCTGCGCATCGTCTTCGAGGACGAAAAACGCGGTGTCGTCCCAGAAGGGGGAATGCGAGATCAGATCGACTGCGCGGCCCACGGCCAGATCGTTGTCCGCGACAGAGGACTTCGGCGTCGGACCGCCCGGGCGCGTCCCCGCCGTGTGATCGTTGCCGAGCCGCAGCATCACGAAGTTCGGCATGGTGTCTTTGCCCTGCTGCTTGTCGGCGATCCATCCCGCAAGATGGCGCTGAAAGATATCCACGCGAATCTGATCTGGAATTTGCAGATTGAAGTCCGGAGCCTCCTCTGCGAAGTGTCCAACAAGTTCGGGCTTGGTAGCGGTGTTCGTCGCAATCATCGGAATCGGCCACGGCCACTTGTTCACGCCACCGCCCCATTCCGCGGGCAGGTTCTCACCCGGCGCAATCGCCTTCCGCGCGCAGACGCTTCCTGCCAGCATCGGCCCCTGCTGCGGATTGCTCGTCGCTGCCTGATCGCAAAAGTGGGTCGAGATGTACTCGCCGAAGTGGTAGTACGTCTTGCCGTGCGCCGCCAGATCTCCCCACAGGTAGCCGCTGGCCGGTTCATTCACATCGGGAATCTTCTGCAGCAGCGGATACCCGGCCGAAACCACGCCTTCAAAGTCGTAGAAGCGCTGGCCTCCGCGATAGGACTGTTGCCACGTCTTCTCAAGATAGTCCGTCCCGATAGCCGCGTTCGACCACACATGTCCGTCGCCCGATACCTCGCCTGAGTCAAAGAAGTTGTCGAGCACGCCAAACTGCAGCGCCAGCTTGTGAATGTTCGGCGTAACCGCGGCGCCATACATTGTCAGCTTGGGATCGCCGTTGCCTATAGGCTTGCCGTCCTGCTGCAGGTCTCCGAGCACCTGGTCGTAGGTGCGGTTCTCCTTGATGATGTAGATGACGTGCTTGATGCGGCTCTGGCTCGTTCCCGCAAACTGAATCTTCTCCGCTGCGGCCTTCATGCGATTCGATTGCAGCGTCTCGTCAGTCCACTGCGGCAGGTTCTTCTCAATGTCCGCGGCATCGATCGACGCGAGCGACCCGTACAGCAACGTTCCGATATAGGTCGACGGCCTCCTCATACGAATGCTCCGGGAACTCTCCGTGACTGGCTGCGGCATGTTGTTCGGCCCTGTTCCCTGCCCCTTGCCCGTCGCGACGTAGAGCTTGCCTCCGCCCGCAGAAGGCAGAAACGCTAGCGAAAACGGCAGCCACTCCGTAGGCACAAAACCATCCGGCTCCACCATGCCTTGACGCGCGGCCTTGGCATTCAGCTTGCGTGTGTCGATCACTGCAACCGCGTCGCTCGCCATGTTCGCTGCGTAAAGCCGGCTGCCATCGCCATTCAGGGCCAGGGACAGTGGGATCGCGCCGAAGTAGCTTTGGCCCGGCAAGCGCGTGTCGAAGTAGCCCTTGACGGCGAATTGATTTCCGCCCACGTTCACAGCCGCGACGGCATCGCGGTTGGCCAACGCGACATAGAGCGTCTTGCCGTCGGGCGCCAGTACAAACGCGCATGGATGTGTGCCGGCTGCAATCGAACTTGCTGGTTTCAGCAGCGCGAGTTTGCGACCCACTTCCTTTTTGGCCAGATCGAGCTCTACGATCTCCGACGCGTTCCACAACGCCACGTACGCGCGACGCCCATCCTGCGACAGAGCCAGCGCTCCGGGATAGGTCGACGGCACCGCCTCACTCTCCGCCAGATCGAAACGATGCTCAATGGCGCCGGTTCCAGCATCCAGCAGCAGCACGTCATCGGAGTAATTCTCCGCCACCAGCAGCTTCTCCGCTCCTGCGGCGCTCACCACGGCAATTGCGGCGGGAAAGGGCACGCCTTTGTCGCCTCCCATGTCGTCGATCAGCTTGGTGAGATGCCCGGGCGCGAGCTGCTCGAGAGGCAGCTTGATGAGCCGCTCCGGCGTCACTTTACCCGCGGCGAATCCATACACCACAATGCCGCTTCCCGTATCGCCTTGCGCCTTGCCTTCCGGATCGGTGAGCGAGCCGATGCTCGCGTAGATGTGTGCGCCGTCGTGGCTAAACGCGAGCCCCGAGTACAGCGTCTGCTTCATTCTGACCAGCGTGCGCGTATCGGGAAAATCCGAGATTTGCCCGCTCTGCGTGTCGAGCAATGCCAGAGACTGCATGTAGTTGGACTCGTATGTTCCGTAGCCGGCGTTGATCGTCGCCACATAGCGGCCGTCAGGCGAAATCGCCATCGACATGGGCAGGCTGTTGATCTTTTGTGGCGCGCCGGGAATAGGCTCCGTCAATTGTTTGCTGGTAGGAAGATCGTGTGTTTGGGCGACGAGCTGGCCAGCAAAAAAGGTCGCGGCCAAGGAGAAGGTCATGCAAGCCGGAAAGCGCATAGTTCGACGATAGCAGGATGCATCTGCCACAGGCTTTACACCGCTGTAACACGAAAGGCGCGGTCATCTTATACACATGCGACCCTAGCGGCGCGCCTATCACTCTCCTGCAATAATCGAATTCATGCGCACGATCCTTACTGCAGCACGACTCTGGGACGGAAACACTCTGATCGAACGTCCGATGGTCACGATTGAAGACGGCATTGTTGAATCCATCGCGAGCGGCGAATCGACGGAATCGCCTAACAGCGCCAAGATTCTCAATTTTCCCGGCGCGACCCTGGGCCCCGCATTCTTCGATGTGCACATCCACGGCGCCGCGGGGCATGACGTGATGGAGGCGACTCCAGAGGCGCTCGATACGATGACCGCGTTTCTTGCTTCGCGCGGAACGGGTAGCTTTTTGGCTACTACGGTCACGGCGACTCTCGAGGCTACGCTGAAATCCCTCTCCGGTCTGGCCAAGCTTATTGGCCGACCGTCCACTCCAGGCCAAGCGCGGCCCATTGGGGTCCATCTTGAAGGCCCGTTTCTTTCGCACGCCAAGCGCGGCGTACATCCGCCTTCTCTTTTGCTTGCGCCCGACATTGCAATCTTTGACAGAATGTACGACGCCGCCGAAGGCCATGTTCGCTTATTGACGCTTGCGCCGGAGTTGCCAGGCGCGGTCGAGCTCGCCGCCCACGCAACAAAGCGCGGCGTGCGCGTTTCGGTTGGGCACTCCAACGCTACGGCCGCTGAAACCCACGCAACGATCCGAGCCGGCGCAGTCAGCGCAACACACACGTTCAACGCCATGCGCGCGCTCGATCACCGCGAGCCGGGCATCCTCGGCGTGACGCTAACTACGGACTCGCTGTTTGCGGAGCTGATCTGCGACGGCATCCACAATTCGCCCGAGATGGTGAAGATCTGGTGGCGTTCGAAAGGAGTCGAGCGCGGCATTCTCATCACCGACGGGATGAGCGCCGCCGGCATGCCGGACGGCGAGTACCATCTGGGCGAATTCGCTGTGCAGGTCGCCAACGGCCGAGCCACCGCAAATGGCGTGCTCGCGGGCAGCGTGCTCACACTCGATCGCGCCCTGGCGAACTTTGTTCGATTTACCGGCGCGACGGCCGAGCAGGGCTTGCGCTTGCTCACCGCGAATCCTGCCGCCATGACGGGATTCGCAGACCGGACCGGCTCGATCAAGGCCGGCCACTCCGCCGATCTGGTCGCCGTGGATGCAGCCGGGCAGCTTGTCGGCGCGGTCGTCGGCGGCAAGCGAATGTAACTTGCTCTGACAAGAGAGTCGCACCGATTGGTCCGCGACGGGCTGCTATTAGACGGCCGTAAACTGTTTTGCCTTCTCGGCCAATCGCTGGGCGCGCCAGATCGCGCCTTCGATACCGGCAACTTCTTTCTCGCAGACCGGCATCTCCGGCGCGCCGGCGCGCAGTCCAGCAAAGAATGCTTCGCGCACCAATCGTGACTTGCCGATCACGCTGCCAATCCACGCAACCGGAACTTCGTCCTTGAGACTGTGCTTGCGACGCAGCTTGGAACGGACCAGGAGGACCGAGTCTACGAGATCTTTCGCAGCCTGGGCTAAAACGCTCGCGGCGACGGCGTCGCCTTCTTCGGCGAGCTGGCTCACCGCCGGGGCAAGTGCGGCAAAATCGGGACCGGGCGTGCTATCGCCTAAATTGACCAGCTCTTCAATGGTGGTCGTACCCCAGATACGGCCTACCGCTTCGAGAATGCGCGTTGGCTCCTCGCGATCATAGGCAGTCAAAGCGCAGCGGACCGCGTGCAGACCAATCCAATAGCCGGAGCCTTCATCGCCGAGCCGGGAACTCCAGCCGCCGGCGCCCTCGCGTTCGCCATCCGGCGCCCGTCCCAGACAATTCGATCCGGTGCCTGCGATCTGCAGAATGCCGGGGCCGCCTTTAAAGGCGGCATCCAGCGCAATCACCTCGTCGCCCACGATCTCGCCACTATGCACGTTGAATTCGCGCAAGACGCCCATGATCCAATCGGAGACCCCCGGCATTTTGGAGCTGGCGACGCCGACGCAAGCGGCGGTAGCGCTCTTTACGCCTGCACGCGAAAACGTTTCGGCGAGAATGCCGCGCAGATTGGCGTCCGCCATTTCAATGCCGACGCGCAGACGCTTGATAGAACCATTCTCGACAAACGCGAGAGCCTTGTCGCCATCGACGATGGAAGCGCGTGTGCGCGTTCCCCCGCCGTCAATTCCCAACACCACGCCCATTGAAATGAAGAAGCTCCTCTCAGTTTCCCTTCTCTGCTCCGCCATCGCGCAGAGTTCCGGCCAGCACGTTTAGAGTTCCGTCGGTTTTGGGGGCATTGAGTCCGAGCAGATGAGCAAGCCATGGATACAAATTGACGTTTTCGAACGGCCGCACAGTATGGCCGGGAAGAATGTCAGGCCCTGCGGCAAAGAAACTGGCCTTCATCTCCGGCATCTTGTACGGATCGTAGCCGTGCATGCCGGCAGGCGGCGGATTGTCCGTCTTTCCGGGAGGCGGTCCGTGCGCGCGGATTACGAATGGGCCTGTGGGCACAATGATCGGATCGCCGGTGCGCGGATTGTCGCGATAGTTCAATTGCGCAGGAAAGTCCTTGCGCCGATAGACGATAAATTGCGACGAAGCTTTCTTGAGCTGGTTGTAGGCGCGCGCCGCATCCTCGTCGGTTTTCGGATACAAAAGGGATCCGGCGGTCTCAAATCCCGTAAGGTCGGCAAACTTGTCCAGGGTGATCCAGTCGCCCTGCACCTTGGCCATGCCATGATCGCTGACAACCACCAGATCGATCGGCAATCCCGTAGCGTCGAGCCCCTCTTTCAACCGGCCGACAAGCTTGTCGACTTTGAGCGCCGCAGCTTTGGTCTCCGGCGCATCGGGACCGTACTCGTGCCCCGAGTGATCGGGCTCGTTGTAGTAGAGAGTGATGAAGTGAGGGCGATCCGCAGGCGGCAGGCGCAGCCAGGAAAGGACCTGGTCGATGCGCGCGTTGTCGTCGATCTTGTTGTCGAAGTGCAGATAGTAGGTGGGCTGGTAACCGGCGATCTTGGCCTCTGAGCCGGGCCAGAAGAAGCAGGCCGTGCGCATGCCCTGGCTCTCGGCAAGGCTCCACAGCGGCGTTCCGCTGTACCAGCTTCCGTCGGTCACAGCGGCCGAATCGCCGATGTTGTAGCGGGCCTGCTTGCCCGCATCGTAAAAACCATTGGCGACCAGACCATGATGCTCGGGATAGAGGCCGGTGACGATCGTGAAGTGGTTGGGAAACGTGAGCGAGGGAAAGCTGGGGATCATGCCCTCAGGCGCCCATACGCCCTGCTTGCCTAATGCAAGCAAATGCGTGGCCCCATCGCGTCTGGCGTAGTCCCAGCGAAAGCCGTCGAGCGAGACGAGCACGACATAATGCGCCTTTTGCGCAGATCCGGAGTTCGGGCCGTTGTCAACGTGGATGACCGGCAGGGTGGAGTTTCCCGCCGATTCCTGCGCCCTGGCCGGGTTAGCGGAAAGGCAAAAACAGAAGACAAATACTGCAAAAAACGCTCGATTCAGCGTGGGAAAACGCATCCGATCTACCCCTGCACCAGCTTACCGTACATGCGGGACCTCTCTAGATGGAGCGCCGCCGTGGCCGGGCGCTCTCGCCGGTGTAGCAGCTTCCAGGCGTAGGTAATATGCTTCGCACACGAA
>DATHNJ010000132.1:0-4254 GCA_035486155.1 Occallatibacter sp.
CCCTCAGCACCAATAGCGAGCGCCAGAGAATCGATATCGCGCGATTGCAGCCGCTCGTTGAGCGTGACCCTGCGCTCGTTCTCTGCGAGCACGATCCTTAGGCTGCCATCGATTCGAAGAGCCTCGGCAAGTTGTATCGGATTCTCGACCTTGGGAGGAGCCGCCCGGCGCGATTGTTGCGAGGCTTCACGAGCAATTCGCCGCCAGCGTTCGACACGTTTCCCGGCAGCCAGTGCCAGGTGTTTCTCTGTGCGCCGAGCTATGACCGGAACGATCGTGGCCACGTTCAGCTCCGTACACTTCTCAATCGCCCACTCCATGCGATCGAACTTGAAGATCGCCAATAGCAGTGTGATCGGGGCGACCGCGTTCGAGCTAATCTCAGCTCCCAGCGTGAATTCCACGCGATCATCGGCAACGCTCGCCACGGTAGCTCGTCGAACCTGATCGCCGCATGCGACCTCGAACTCCTGACCCACTCGTGCCCGCAAGGTGCGAGCGAGATGAGCTGCGTGCTCGCCGACAAGGGCTGCGCGGTCGGCGGAGAACTCGTCGGCAATCCAGCGGCGGCGGGTCATCGGGTGAAGAGTAGCAGAGCCGTGGCGATTGCCATCGAAGCATACACGCCACCGAACAGGCGGTTCTGCCGCGTCAGCGTTTCTTCCTCGAAGACGCGGCTGTTCATCAGGAACTCGACGGCGGAGACCACGCCCACTAGCGCGGCCATCACCAGCCAGCGTTCCTGGTGCATTTTGGCGACCAGCAAGTAGGGAATGATGAAGAGAGAGATGATGAGGTACGCGATGCCGCCCATACGCGCTCGTTTGCGCCGCTTGGGATCCTGGTAGCGCACAAGCACGATTCGGGCCAGTTCGCGCGGCTTTGCCAACCGCGCCGCCGCGGGCAACGCCGTGACGACAAGCAGAAACCACGCGTAGATGCGAAGGGCTTTTTCCAAGGAGATATGCTCTTTGATTAAAGCTTGTTCGGACGCCGAATGCGAACGCCATGTGGAGTGACCACGACAGTCGCGCCAGCGTTTGTATCAAGGTCAAGCTGAGCGATTGCAGCCTCGATCAATCGGACGTATGCACGGCGGCTCTCTTCTTGCGGCCGCAAGAGTATGACGCCGATGTGCGTTCCGGGTGGATAGGCGCGAAGATCGGCAAATCCCTTGTCGCCGGTGACCAGCCAGCGCTTCTCGCGCTGCACACCCTCCCACACAGCGGAGTCAGGGAAGCCACGCCATCCCTGAGCCACCACCGTCCTAGCATCGTGACCGTAAGCAGTAAGAATTTCGGCGACTTGTGGAGGAAGATCTTCGTCTACCTTGAGGCGCGCCGTCACTGTTCACCGGCTACATGGAGAGGTACGAAATCCGCGTTGTTGACGGCTTCAGCGGCGAACTTCAATGCTGCCTTGACATCTTCGATTGTCAACTGCGGATACGCCAATAATACTTGCTCGGGGGTATCGCCATCCCCGAGGCTGCCAGCGATAACGCTGACGGGCACGCGGGTTCCCTTGATACACGGGTCGCCATGGTGAACGGCGGGGTCGATGACAATTCTCTCGCGCCAACTCATAACGTTGCTATTTTCGCCCGTAACGCGGGCAGAAGCCAGTCGCAACTCGTTCGTCCCGCCCTATGCCAAAATCAGGCGTAGAACGGGGCACCCCGTGTCTACGAATGTCCGGCTCACTACACAGCCAAAAGCTAAGAGCCGCCAATTCCTACCCGAAAATCTCTTTCACCTTGTTCAGCAGCGAGCGGCTTACCGGCTTGTTCTCCACCGTGAGCGTAGTGTGCAGCTCCTGCATCAACTCGCGCTGGCGCTTGTTCAGCTTCGCCGGCGTCTGCACCTTCACTTCAACGAACAGATCTCCACGGCCATGGCCGTTCAGCACCGGCACGCCCTTGTTCTTCAGTTTGAAGTGCGTGCCCGTTTGCGTGCCCTCGGGGACCTTCAGTGCCTGCTCGCCTTCCAGCGTCGGCACCTGAATCTCAGCGCCCAGAGCCGCTTGCGTGAATGACACCGGCACAACGCAATAAAGGTTCTTGCCCTCGCGTTCAAAGAACGAGTGATCCTTCACGTGGAGCACTACGTACAGATCGCCCGAAGGCCCGTTGAAAACACCGGCTTCGCCTTCGTTGGAGTACAGAATGCGCGCGCCTTCTTCCACTCCCGCAGGCACCTTCACGGTCACCGTGCGATCCCGTGTCACGCGTCCCTGGCCGCGGCACTGACTGCACGGATCGACGATCAGCTTGCCCGATCCGCCGCAGGTGCTGCAGGCGCGCGTGATCGAGAAGAAGCCCTGTTGATAGCGCATCTGCCCGCGTCCGCCGCAAGTGGTGCAGTTGATCGGCGCCTTGCCGGGCGCAACGCCTGAACCCTTACACTGCTCGCACTCTTCGTGGCGGCGCACCTCGACCTGCTTGGTAACACCAAAGACTGCTTCCTCGAACTCCAGGGTCAAATCCTCGCGGAGATCGGCGCCCCGTTGTGCGCGCGACCGGCGCCGTCCCCCCTGGCCGCCAAACATGTCGCCAAAACCAAAGAGGTCGCCGAAGATATCCTGAAAGTCGTTGAAAACCGTTGCGTCGAAGCCGCCGCCAGGGCCCGCGCTGCTGCCCACGCCAGCATGGCCAAAGCGGTCGTAGCGCGCGCGCTTGTCGGTGTCCGCCAGTACGGCGTATGCTTCGCTGCACTCCTTGAAGCGCTCTTCCGCTTCGGGATTGTCGGGATTGCGGTCGGGATGGAACTGCAGCGCGAGCTTGCGATAGGCGCTCTTGATCTCCTGATCGTTCGCCGTGCGAGAGACGCCCAGCACTTCGTAATAGTCACGTTTCACTGTGGTGGCCAGAACTCTACCTCTTTACAAAAGGGCACGCTCAACGCCGTGCCGGAAAATTCAATTGCGTCTTTCGGAATGTAGCTCAGGGAACAGAAGCTCCTACAATATGTACGCGCCATCCCCGCAACCGGTTCACTCGCGAGAGGCTATCCCGCCTTCGAATTGCGCGCCACCCGCACCATCGCCGGGCGCAGCAGCCGCTCCTTCAATTTGTAACCGCGCTGCAGTTCGTCGATGACGTGATTGTCCTCAGCCTCGTCGGTATCGACCATCTGGATCGCCTGATGCAGGTTCGGATCGAAGATCTCGCCCTCGGCAGGCACAGGCTGCACACCCAGCTTGGCTAGCGCATCATGAAACTGCTTGTCGATGAGCTCGATGCCGTCATGAAAATCTTTCAGCGACGCGGCATCGGTTTTCAGCGCGCGGTCAAGGCTGTCGAGGATCGGTAGTAACGATTTCAGCGCATCGGCCAGCGCGTAATCGCGATAATCTTGCTGCTCCTTGGCGTTGCGCTTGCGGAAGTTGTCGAACTCGGCCTGCAAGCGTGCGGCGCGGTCGAGGAAGGCTGCGCGCTCGGTGAGCGCCTTCTCCAACTCGGCCTGCAAATCCCCGGCAGACTTCTCGGACGCAGCTTGTGCGCCGCCCCGGTCGTCCTCTTCCGCCGCAGGTAATTCGTGATCTACATCCAGCTCCGTTTCAGAGCCTCCATTTGTCTTCTTGAATGCCATATGACTAGTGTCCCCAATAGACTGGAGAATTCCTGGTTTTTGCCTGGGTAGAGGGCGCCTTCAGGCGTGCAAGCCATCTCTCCAGAAAACAATCCGGCTTTGAGCCGCTGAGGTGATGTCCGCATAAGACAGCGGCGAAAGCCGTCTTCCGGGCAATCAGCTTAATGCACCCCTGAAGGCGTTCCAAACCCAGCAACCCAGAACAATTTCCACCTGTGTTTACGATCCCAGCCCTAGCTCGATTCGTTCCACAACTGATCGAACATGCGCGCGATATACGACACCGCGGTGATCGTGTGCTCGTAATCCATGCGGGTCGGCCCGATCACGGCCAGCGAACCCATCACCTCGTCGCCCACGCGCGCCGGCGTTCCGATCAGCACGAAATTATTTAGATGCGGCATAGTGTCTTCCAGACCCACAACCACCCGCACCGCCTCCTGGCGTGTATCCAGATACGCCGAGAGCAGGTCAACCACCCGTTGCTTCTCTTCCAACGTCGCCAGTAGCTGCCGCAGGCGTTCTTTGTCCTGCTCGTTGAGCACCAGATTCGACGCGCCTTCCACGTAGACCGACTGCGAAGGACCCTCGGTAGCCAGCGCTCCCTGCGCATAAAGCTGCTCGACCGACGACATCAGGCGGTCGTACTCGCTGCGCTCCTGCT
>DATHNJ010000133.1:0-2450 GCA_035486155.1 Occallatibacter sp.
CGCCAGTTCAATGGCCGCCCAAACCTGCCGCGCCTCTACGCAAGCGCCGGAATCTATCCGCACTCGACGACTGAGGCGGACGACGGGGCGCTTGCCAAGCTCGATCGGCTGCTGGCTGAGCCAGAGGTGATCGCCTGCGGCGAGATCGGCCTCGACTATTACCACGAAGGCGCGCCGCATCCAGTCCAGCGCGGCGCGCTCATTCGCCAGCTTGAGATCGCCGCAGCGCGCAAGCGTCCCATCCTGATTCATTGCCGGCCCAAAGATGGCGCGGTCGACGCGTGGGACGATCTGCTCGAATTGCTGGAGAAGCACTGGCGGCATACGGGTCTGGGCGGCGTGATGCATTGCTTCGGCGCCGGATGGGAGCAGGCGCGGCGCTCGCTCGATCTGGGCTTCCTGATCTCATTTGCAGGAAACGTAACTTATCCTTCAGCAGAGCCGCTGCGCGAGGTGGCGCAGCAGGTCCCCGTCGACAGCCTCCTTGTCGAAACCGACGCGCCGTGGCTGGCGCCTGTCCCCGATCGGGGCAAGCGCAACGAACCTGCCTTTGTGGCGCGCACTGCCGCGCTGCTCGCGGAGTTGAGGGGCGTTACGCCGGAAGAGATCGCCTCCGCTACGACCCAAAACTTCCGCCGCCTGTTCGCGCTGCCGTCCGGCATGGGAAACTGATAGAGGCTGCCGGCGATTCGGCGCCGAGGATCGAAGGGAACTATGGCGCAGGACAACTCATTCGACATTGTCAGCAAAGTGGACATGCAGGAGGTCCGCAACGCGATCGAGCAGGCGCTCAAAGAGATTCGCCAGCGCTTCGACTTGAAGGACTCCCACTCCGAGATCAATCTCGAAAGCGACGACGCGATCCAGCTCGCCTCGGCCAACGAGTACAAGCTCGAAGCGGTAAAAGAGATCCTCGGCCAGAAGCTGGTGAAACGCGGCGTATCGCTCAAGAATCTAACCTACGGCAAGGTCGAGCCGGCCGCCGGCTCGAGCGTTCGCCAGAAGATTACGCTGCAACAGGGCATTCCGACAGAAAAGGCCAAGGAAATCGTCAAGCTGGTCAAGGACTCAAAAAAGAAGGTCCAGGCCAGTATTCAAGGCGATACTGTGAGAATAGCGGGCAAAGACCGCGACGATCTGCAGGCCATCATCGCACTCCTGCGGGGGCGCGACTTGGGCGTCGAACTGACGTTTACGAACTACCGCACCAACTGAGACTTTTTAGGACACAGGCCAGCGGCATTGCAACGGCCCATGCGAGCGCGCTGATGTTGGAATCGAAAGCGGGAGAACCGATTAAATTGAGCACCCTGGCGATAGCAACGGCGCGTGAGGTCTTCGAGCTTCTGCGAGAAGATCTCGTGGCCATCGAACAGGAACTGGGCCGCGACGCCGCATCCAGCGTCAGCACGATTACGGAGATCGCCGAATATCTGCGCGAGGGCGGCGGCAAGCGCATTCGCCCAACGCTTCTGCTGCTGGCCACGCATGCGCTCGACTACTTCGGCCCCAGCGCGATCCGCCTCGGCGCGGTGGTGGAGATGTTGCACACCGCGACGCTGGTGCACGACGACATCATCGACGCCGCGCAGACGCGCCGCGGCCGCCCCTCGCCGAACACCACATGGGGCAACGAGAAATGCGTGCTAGCCGGCGACTGGCTCTACATGCAGGCCTTTCGTGTCGCTCTGGAAGAGCGCAATCTGCGCATCCTCGATCTGCTCATCGGCCTCACCCAGCAGATGGTCGAGGGCGAGCTCTTGCAGATTCAGCGGCTGGGCAAAGCCGTCTCCGAAGCTGAATACTACGACCTGATCTTCCGCAAGACTGCGTGCCTTTTCTCCGTATCCATGCGGCTGGGCGCGGTGCTCGCCAATGCGACCGAAGAAGAAGAGAACAATCTCGCCACGTATGGCCGCTCTGTTGGCCTAAGCTTTCAGATCGTCGACGACGTGCTCGACCTGACCGCGACCGAAGAAGTTTTAGGCAAGCCAGTCGCCAGCGACCTGCGCGAAGGAAAAGCGACGCTGGCCGTCATTCACTCGATCGATCATGGGACAGCGCGCGACCGGCAGATGATCCAGCGGGTGCTGGACGATCGCAGCTTTGAGCATGTCAGTCGCGAGCGCATTCAGGAGATTCTGGTGCGCAACGGCTCGGTGGAATACGCGATGGCTGCTGCGGATCATTACGCCGAGCAGGCGCGCCAGGCGCTGGCTTCCCTGCCCGACTCAGACTTCAAACGCGCCCTGCTCTGGGCGCCGGACTTTGTCGTCGCGCGCGAGAAGTAGCCCCATGCCAAGACCCACGCAAAAGATGTGGACCGAAGTCGACGAGTACTTCGGCGATCACTTGCTGAAGTCCGACGCTGCGCTCGACGCCATTCTCGCTGCGAATCGCAAGGCCGGATTGCCGCCGATCGACGTAACGCCGCTGCAAGGCAAGTTCCT
>DATHNJ010000134.1:0-18867 GCA_035486155.1 Occallatibacter sp.
CGGCTTCCGCACGCTGCGCGATCTGCTCGACTGCGCCGATCGCCAAACTTTGGTCGCAACGCATGTCGGCAGAATTCTCGAGACCAAGCTGCCCGACGAAACCAGGCGTCGCATGCCGCAACAGTATCTTGCCCTCGAAGCCACGCGTCTCATCCGCGTCGTCTCCGAGTGGCTGGACTACGAGTCCGCGCGCCATCCCTTCACCGTCACGCAAACCGAGTCCGCTTGCACTGTCGACATCGCCGGGCTCTCTCTCGATCTCCGCCTTGACCGCACTGACGAACTCAGTGACGGATCGCTCCTCGTCATCGACTACAAAACCGGCAACGTGAGCCCTCGCGACTGGGAGCTCCCCCGCCCCGACGACGTGCAGCTCCCGCTCTACGCTGGATTCGCGTGCAGCCAACCCGGCGGCCTTGTATTCGCCAAGCTGCGCGCCGGACAACTCGAATTCGCCGGACGCGCCGTCGACGCTGCCGGCGCGCTGCTTGCGAATCTCAGTCGTGGCTCGGCGCTGGTCAAGAAATCCCTGACATCGGAGCAGCTCTTAGCCTGGCGCGGCTACATCGAGCAGCTCGCCCGCGACTTCCTCGCCGGACGCGCCGATCTCGATCCGCGGGACTACCCCAAAACCTGCGATTCATGCGGCCTTCACGCCATCTGCCGCATTCACGAGAACTGGACGGAGCCGGAGCCCGATGACGAGCTCGAGGAGCTTTGGTATGACTAAGTCGGCGCTCAAGCCGGCGCCGCCCGATCAGCCCGAACGCGTACGAGCTCTCGACACCGCGCGCTCCATCATCGTTCAGGCCCCCGCAGGCTCCGGCAAAACCGATCTGCTCACGCGCCGTTTTCTTTCGCTGCTCGCCGAGGTCGACGAGCCCGGTCAGATCGTCGCCATCACCTTCACCAAAGCCGCCGCGGCTGAGATGCGCCACCGCATTCTGGCCGAACTGGAAAAAGCATCGAAAAGTTCGCTGACCGCGCCGCTCGACGACTTCTCCATGGAAGCGCTGGCGCGCCGGGCTCTAGCTCGATCGCGTGCGCTGGGCTGGCAGGTCGTCGATCTCCCGGCGCAACTGCGCATCTCCACCATCGACTCGTTCTGCCGCGAGCTTGCCATCCAGCAGCCGCTTCTATCAGGCTTCGGCAGCGATCTCCGCGTCGCCGAACAACCCTACGAGCTCTACCATCGCGCCGCGCGCCGCGCATTACAAAACATCGATGGCGCCGATCCTGATCTGCAATCCGCCATCGCAAATTTACTTCTGTGGCGCGACAACAACTGGCTCGAGCTCGAAGGCCAGCTCGTGCTGATGCTCGCCAAGCGCGATAGCTGGATGCAGGGTTTTCTTCTCGCCAGCGAACCCGACTGGGATGCCCTGCGCCTGCGTCTTGAAACGCCGTTCGTCCATGCAATTCTCAAGGCCATCGCCCACCTCGATTCGCTCCTCGATCAGGCGCCCGGCGCGCGCTTCGAGGCCCAGCAGCTTGCCTGTTTCGCCTGCGAACAAACCGGCGGAGCGCTTCACAAAGACCTCGCCGAGCTGGCCGAATTTCCTGCCGGCCCGTTCGACGCGCAACAAAAGATCGAAGATGCTTTCGACGCGTTTCGTTGCCTCGGCGAACTCGTTCTCACTAAGACGAACGGAAAGAAGAAAAAATTCCGTCAGCGCTTCGACAAGACGACTGGTTTCCCTCCAGGCAGCGACACGCAAAAGAATCGCGCCCTTGCGCTCATCAACGATCTGCGCCGCATCGACGGAATGGAATCCGCGCTCGCAGCTCTCGACAATCTCCCCACGCCGCGGTTCACCGATGAGGACTGGAGCATTGTGCAGGCCTGCTTCACCCTGCTGCGCCACGCCGCCGCACAACTGCACATCGTCTTTGCCGAAGTCGGCGCCGTCGACTTCATTGAGGTGGCGCAGCTTGCGCAGCGCGTTCTGCACGGTGAAGACGCCTTGCCCAGCGACGCCGCTCTCGCCATCGCCGACGGCATTCGTCATTTGCTCGTCGATGAATTCCAGGACACCAGCCGCCGCCAGCATCAACTGCTGGCAAGTCTCGCCGCCGCATGGCCCGACGCGACGGGCCGCACTCTCTTCGTCGTCGGCGATCCTATGCAGTCCATCTACTCCTTTCGTGACGCCGATGCCGAGCTCTTCCCCCGCGTGCGCGACTTCGGCCTCGAAGTGCCGGAGAGCGATGCTCTCAGGCTCGACTCTGTTGCGCTCAAAGCGAACTTCCGCACCCAGCCGGCGTTGGTCCAGGAGTTCAACAACACATTCACTCAAGTCTTCGCCGCAGACGACGGCAGCGGCGTTGCTTTCTCCCCCGCCACGCCGGCCCGTGAAGGGGTTATCGATCTTTTTCCGCGGCTCACCCTCCACGCCGCATTCATGCCGCAACTGCTTATCTCCGACTCCTCCGATGCGGAGACCCAGCAACGCAAGCAGGCGATCCGGCTTCAGCGCGACTCCGTCCATACAACGCAGACCGCAGAGATCGTGGAGCTGATCCGCGGCTACTCCAGCGCTTTCGTTGACGCTCGGAAGGAAGGAAAAAAGTTTCGCGTCGCGGTTCTCGGCCGCACCCGCAAGGCTCTCGAACCCATCGCCACCGCACTGCGTGAAGCGCACGTTCCCTTCCGCGCCGTCGAACTCGAACAGCTCAAGGACCGTCCCGAAGTGCTCGACGCGTTGGCCCTCGGTCGCGCGCTGCTCAATCCCTACGATCGCATCGCATGGCTCAGCGTTCTGCGCGCTCCGTGGTGCGGCCTCGCATTGGCCGAACTCCACGCGCTGACCAGCGCCGACGACCCCGATCTGCTCAATAGTCCGATCCCGCAGCTATTGTCTGAACGGATCGATCATGTCTCACCAGCAGCCGGCGCCGCAGTCGAGCGCGTGCTCGAAGCCGTCGCTTCCGCGCGCCAGATCGCCACCGCGTCGCCTGCTCTCGCGCTGGGGACATGGCTGGAGCAGGTATGGCGTCGCATCGGCGGGGCCGCCTGCATCGATGCAACCGCGCAGGCCAATCTCAATCTCCTCTGGCGCTGCCTCGATGAGTTGCCCGACGGCGCGCTCGACTTCGTCGGCCCCTCGCTCGACCGCGCTCTGGAAGCCCTCACCGCGATGCCCGATCCCGAATCCGATGCCGACTGCGGCGTCCAGCTCATGACCATCCACAAATCCAAAGGCCTCGAATTCGAAGTAGTCCTCGTGCCCGAACTTCAGGCTCACGGCATCATCACCCGCGGCCGCCTGCTCTCTTGGATCGAGCGCGGTCTCGCCGAGCCCGATGCTTCCGGCGCCCTCACCGAATTCCTCGTCGCGCCTTTGCAGACCAAAGGGGCTGAGCGCAGCAAAATTCGCATGTGGGTCGATCGGCTCTATCGCGAGCGCGAACAGCAGGAGACGCGCCGCATTCTCTACGTCGCCGCAACGCGCGCGCGAGAAGAGCTGCACTTCTTCGCCCGCCCCGAATACAAAGACGACCCCGTAACACCCCAGATCAACGAACCTTGGAATTGCCTGCTGGCGACCGCATGGCCCGCTCTGGGCGCAGGAATTCGCGCGCGTTTCGATGAATGGCGGGCGTCTCGCCGAGCCCCGCGGCAACCTAAACCGGCAATCCAACCGGCAATTTTGGAATCGCTCGCGGCCTCCGCCGACTCCGATATTTCTCCGGCAAAACCAACGCGCGTCCGCCGTCTACCCGCCGATTTCCAGGCGCCGCCCGTATTCACTCCCGGCGTCTCAGGGGCCGATCGCAGCACGAGCGAAGAGAGCAGCAGCAATGCCTATCGCCGCCATGAAGGAGGCATCGCCTCGCGCGCCCTCGGCACGGCCGTCCACAAATTTCTGGAAGAAACCGCTCGCTTGCGCGCCACGCTCGACTGGCCTGCAACCCGCGCCGCGCTGCCTCAAGCGCTCGCCGCAGTCAACGCCCGCATTCGCGCCGCCGGAATCGCCCAGGACGAATCCAACTCTGTCGCCGCGCGCGCCCTCAAGATTGCGCTTCAAGCCTCCGACGATGCCATCGGACAATGGATTCTCTCGCCCCACGCCCGCGCCGCAAGCGAAGCTTCGTGGGCAGGAGTCGTCGCCGACAGCCTCCGCTCCGTCCGCGTCGATCGCATCTTTCGCGCCGGGCTCGATCCGCTCTCCGTAGGCGAGGACGCCTGGTGGATCGTTGACTACAAGACCGCGCATGCGGAGAATCTCGATCCGTCAGCCGCGAAGTCAACGCTGCGCAGCTTATTTGCTCCGCAACTCGAAGCCTACGGCGCGCTCCTGCGCAAGCTCCCAGGGGGAGACTTGCCGATTCGCGCGGGCCTCTACTATCCCCGCATGTCTCTGTTCGATTGGTGGCCGATCGAGTAAAACCAGCTAACAAGAATTTATGCTTCGCTGGGCGCGTGCGACTTTCCGTCCTTCTGCGCAATGATGCTCTTGTGATGCCGCACGTCGGCGCCCTGCACCCAGAAGATCACATCCTCGGCGATGTTCGTCGCGTGATCCGCCACGCGCTCCAGAGCGCGGCAAATCATCAGCGCGTTCAGCGCCTGCGGAGCAACGTGGCCCTGCTCTTCCATCACCTTGGTCAGAGACTTGTACGCCGCGCGGTTCATCGCATCCACCGCATCGTCCATCGTCAACACGCTGCGCGCAATCTCGGCGTCTGCCTCGATAAACGCCTGCAGGCTCTTGCGCACCATCTCCGCCGACAGCGAAGCCATGCGCGGAATGTCCACCGGCAAATCGACGACGGCCATCTGCTCCATATTGCGCACGCGGTCGCTGATGCCTTTGGCGGAGTCGCCCACCCGCTCCAGATCGGCGTTGATCTTGATCACGCTCAGAATGAAGCGTAGGTCGATCGCCATCGGCTGCTCCATCGCCAGCAAATCGAGCGCCGCCTGATCGATCTCCCGCTCCAGCCGGTTGATCGCATTCTCGCTGCGGCTCACCAGATCGCAGATCGACAAATCCCGAACGCGATAAGCTTCAATGGCGCGCTGAATCGCCTGCTCGGCAAGGCCAGCCATCACCAGAAGCTTCTCTTTCAGTTCGTCAAGGCTCTGTTGAAACCGTATGCGCGTCATCCGAACCTGCCTGTAATGTAATCCTCTGTACGCTTGTCGCTGGGGTTGGTGAAGATCTTGTGCGTTGAGTCGAACTCCACCATGCGCCCATTTAGGAAGAACCCCGTCTTCTCCGCCACGCGCGCCGCCTGCTGCATGTTGTGCGTCACGATCACGATAGTGTACTGCGTCTTTAATTGAAAGATCAGATCCTCGATCTTTGATGTCGAAACAGGATCGAGCGCCGACGCCGGCTCGTCCATCAGCAGCACCTCCGGATCGACCGCCAGCGCGCGCGCAATGCACAAACGCTGTTGCTGGCCGCCGGAAAGACTCGCGCCGGATTTCTTCTTCAGATCGTCTTTCACTTCATCCCAAAGAGCCGAGTTGCGCAGCGACTTCTCCACAATGTCGTCCAGCACGCGCCGGTTACTGTACCCGTTCAGCTTCAGGCCCGAAGCAACGTTGTCGTAAATCGACATCGTCGGAAACGGATTCGGCCGCTGGAACACCATCCCGATGCGGCGGCGCACCTGCACCGGCTTGGCGTCGGCGTAGATGTCCAGATCGCCCACACGCACCGATCCAGTCACCCGCGCAATCGGATTGGTCTCATGCATCCGGTTCAGGCAGCGCACAAACGTGCTCTTGCCGCAGCCGGAAGGCCCGATCAGCGCCGTGGCATGATTGGCTGGAATGTGCAGCGAAATATCCTGCAGCGTGTGATTCGACCCGTACCACGCATTCAGGTTAGTGACCTCGATCCCGACGCCCACTCAGCTTGCCCCTTTCAGAACGCCGCGGCTGGCCACATAGCGCACCAGAGAGACGGCAACCACAATCAACACAATCAACACCAGCGCGCCCGCCCAAGCCAGCCGATGCTGATCGTCATACGGCGAAAGCGCATAAACATAAATCTGCAGAGGCAGCGCCTCAATCGGCCGGTTCAGGCTCGTGCTCATAAATGAGTTGCCTAGCGCCGTAAACAACAGCGGCGCCGTCTCGCCCGCCACGCGCGCAAAGGCCAGCATGCAACCGGTGATGATGCCCGGCGAAGCGGTCTTCAATGTAATCGACAATACCGATCGCCAGTTTGGAACGCCTAGCCCAAGCGCCGCTTCACGCACCGCATGCGGCACCATCAACAGCATCTCTTCCGTCGTCCGGCACACCGTCGGAATCATCATGATGCCCAGCGCCACGCCGCCCGCGAACGCCGAAAAATGCCCCAGAAATGGCAGAAAACTTACATGCGGACTCACAATCAGCGCGTACGCCGCCAGCCCCATCACAATTGAAGGAACGCCGTTCAGCACATCGGCGGTAAATCGAATCGCATTCGCCAGCGTTGTGCCTCGCCCAAACTCCGCCAGAAAAATACCGCCGCCAATTCCTATCGGAATGCCGATCAAGCTCGCCAATCCCAGCAGCACTCCAGAGCCCACGATGGAGTTCGCCATCCCGCCGCCGTTCTCGCCCTCGGGCTTCGGGATCTGTGTAAAGAAAGCGAGATTCAGCGAACTGGCGCCCTTGATCAGCAAATATCCGAAGATCACCACCAGCGGCGTCACCACCAGAATCGTGGCCAATACCGCCAGCGCCGTCACGGCGTGGTCCGTGAACGCGCGCATCTTCGATTTCAAACTTTCTTCGTACACCAATCTCTCCTCAATGCGCCTGCGACGGCGCGCCGCGCGTCACCGCCCACACCAGCAACTGCGCCAGCGCATTCACAATAATCGTCACGATGAACAGCGCCAATCCGATCTCAATCAGCGCGGTGCGATGCATGTCGCTCACTGCCTCGGTAAACTCGTTGGCGATCACCGAAGCCATCGAGCTGCCATTCGACAGCAGCGACTTGTGAATCTCCGGCGTATTGCCGATCACCATCGTGACCGCCATCGTCTCGCCCAGCGCGCGCCCCAACCCAAGAATGATGCCGCCCACAATGCCGATCCGCGCATTACGCAGAACGCCCATGCGGATCATCTCCCAGCGCGTCGCGCCCAGCGCCAGCACCGCCTCGCGTTGCGAGTGCGGCACCGCAGACATCACCTCGCGCGTCAGCGAAGAGATAATCGGCAGAATCATGACCGAGAGAATTACGCCGCCGGCAAAAAATCCCAACCCCGTCGGGTTGTCGTCGGAGAAGAAACCGGTCCAGCCCAGCGTGTGCGTCAGCATAGGGTTCACATACTCGCGCAGCAGCGGAACCAGCACAAACACTGCCCAAAGGCCATAGATGATGCTTGGGATCGCCGCCAGCAGCTCGGTGAGAAACGCCAGCGGCCCGCGCAACGCGCGAGGACACATCTCCGTAAGAAAGATCGCCAGGCCAACGCCCAAAGGAACCGCAAGCAACAGCGCCAGGAACGACGAGACCAACGTGCCGTAGACGAATGGCGCCGCGCTGAACTGCTCGTTCACCGGATCCCAATACAGCGGGCTATTGGTGACCGGATTAATAAAGGTCTTGTAGAAGAACCCAAATCCGAACTTGTCCCAGGTCAGCTTCGAACTTGTCACCAGCTCCCATGCGATGAGTCCCACAATGGCGAAGATGGTCAAGGCGCAAAGCACCATCAGCACGTGAAACAGGCGGTCGGCGAACACCGAATTGCCGCGAGAGAGCAGGTACTGACGGATGGGCGAAGGCTCTGGCGGGGGCGCCTTTACCTTGATTCCCTCGTCGGGCGACGGGGCTTGACGCTGAATGTGAGGTTGAGAGATACGGATCTCGGTCACAGGCTCGATCACCTAACGTAGCCTAACCACCAAAGATGAACAGGAGGTTACAAGACTGCAAAATCAGACGCATAGATGAATAGACAACAATGAGTTACAGGAATTCCCCTTAGGCAGGAATTTCGCTCGAAATTCGCCCCGTGCAATGGCGCGGTTCCTCGCCTTCCCTCCACAACCCGCTCGCTTCCGTTACCCTTGTGAACTGAGATCGATGCGCCTAATTTTGACACTCGCTGCCCTTGCCCTGCCTGCCATCTTCCTGGCTGGCCAGAATCCGCCGGCCCAGCCTCTTGCCGACCCGCCGCAACGCGAATGGCATGCCTCGTGGATCACCCACCCGACGGCGCCTCTGCGCGAACCCATCGTCCTTCACTTCCGGCGAGCGCTCGATCTACCCTCGGCGCCCTCTTCTTATCGAGTGCGCGTCAGCGCCGACAATCGCTTCATCCTTTATGTCAACGGCCAGCGCGTCGGCGACGGCCCTGCCCGCGGCGACCTGACCCATTGGCGCTACGAACTCTTCGATCTGGCCCCTTACTTAAAGTCCGGCCGCAACTTAATCACCGCAACTGTATGGAATTTCGGCGTCCTGGCGCCCATCGCTCAATTCACTGACCGCACCGCATTTCTGCTCGAATCTGAAGCCGTCGGTCCAAACTCCATCAGCACCCCCGAAGCCTGGCAGGTCGAAGTCGAACCCGGCCATCGCCCCCTCGACCGCTCCACCGTCACACTGCAGCAGTACATGGCCGCCGGCCCCGGCGAAGAGATCGACGCCGCGCACTACGACTGGAACTGGAGCTCTCCTTCACTCACTGGGGCAGCCTGGGTTCCTGCCGGATCGCCCATGCGCGACAGCATCTTTTCCGGCGTCAACCACGCCCACTCGGCGACCGTCACCGGCGACAATCCCTGGGGCCTCGTGCCCGACCAACTCCCGCACATGGAGTACACGCCGACTCCAGCCGGAGAAGTCGTCCGCACCAACCTCCCCGAGCTGCGCGGTTTCCCTGCCAACCCCATCACCATCCCCGCCAACACCGAACTTCACTTGCTGCTCGATCGCAAGACCCTCACCACCGCTTACCCGTTGCTCACTGTCTCCGGCGGCAAAGGCGCGCGCATTCGCTTCACCTACTCCGAAGCACTCTACGACAAAGACAAACACAAAGGAGACCGCGACGCCGTCGGCGATCGCGACGCTCTGGGGCTCACCGATAGCTTTCTGCCCGACGGCGGACCGCATCGCGTATTTGAGCCGCTCTGGTGGCGCACCTGGCGCTATCTCGCGCTCGACATCGTCACAACAAGCCAGCCGCTCACGCTCGACTCCATGACCGCGCACTTCACCGCCTATCCCTTCGAAGAGCGCGCACAGTTCAAGTCCAGCGATCCTGATCTCGACAAGATCTGGGAGATCAGTTGGCGCACCGCCCGCGACGACGCGCACGAGACCTACATGGACACGCCGTACTACGAGCAGCTCCAGTACGTCGGCGATACGCGCATCCAGGCGCTCATCTCCTACGCGGTTGCAGGCGACGATCGCCTCGCCCATCAGGCTCTCGATGCCTTCAACGACTCGCGCATCCCGGAAGGCCTGACGCGCAGCCGCTATCCAAGCTCGCTCCCGCAATCCATCCCCACGTTCTCGTTGCTCTGGATCGGCATGCTCCACGACTGGTGGATGTATCGCCCCGATCCTGCGCCCGTCCGCGAAGCGCTTCCCGGCATTCGTTCCGTTTTAGGTTGGTTCGCTCAATACGAACAACCCGACGGCCTGCTGCACGAAACGCCGTGGTGGAGTTTCATCGACTGGGTGCAGGACAAGCAGGTGATCCCCACCTACAGTAAGACCGGCGAATCCTGCATGACGACCCTCGAATACCTCGGCGCCCTCGATGACGCCGCCGATCTCGAGAAGAACCTCGGCGACTCAGTCGCGTCTGACCGCGACCATACTCGCGCCATGCACGTTCGCTCCGGCATCTACGACAAGTGCTGGAACCCGCAGCGCGGCCTCATCGCCGATAATCCCGATCAAAACATCTTCAGCCAGCAGGCAAATATTCTGTCGGTCCTCTACGACGTCATCCCCAAAGACCAGCAGCAAAACGTGCTGCGCAAAATCCTCGCCATCGAGCCCGGAACCACGCCCGACGGAATCATGTCCGCGTCGTACTACTTCCGCTTCTATCTGGCCAGAGCGCTCGACCATGTAGGGATGGCCGACGAATACTTGCAATCCCTCGATCCCTGGCGCAAGCTGCTTCCGCTGCACTTCTCCACCTGGCCCGAGATCCCTGGCGACACGCGCTCCGACTCGCATGCCTGGTCCGCACATCCGATCTACGACATGCTGACCCTCGTTGCAGGCATCGAACCAGCATCACCCGGCTTCGCCACCGTGCGCATCGCTCCGCACCTCGGCGATCTCCCCGCGCTCACCGCAAGCTTCCCGCACCCACAAGGAGAGATCGCCGTGCAATACAAGCGACAGGGCGACAGCCTCGACGCCACGATCACGCTTCCCGGAACTCTTGCGGGACACTTCGAATATCACGGTCGAAGCTGGCTCCTGCATGCCGGCCTCAATCAAATCCATGCACAGTGAGCTCGGAGCCTCAGAGAACCCACCAGGCCACCGTCATCTAACCCCGACCACTGTCAAGAGCAAAATCGATTCAGTTCATGTACTTCTTGTTCCCTGCCTTCGTGAAAACGTGTTAAAACTCCTCCATGGCAAAGGGTAAGAGTTCGACGCCGCCAGGCCACGTCAATCTAAGGATGCTGGCTGAGCATCTGGAGCTCTCGCAGACCACCGTCTCCCTGGTTCTCAACAACTCGCCATCGGCCAAGTCCATTCCTCAAGAGACTCGCACGCGCGTCATCGAAGCCGCCGAGCGCCTCAACTACCGGCCTAACTACTTTGCGCGTTCGCTCCGTCAGAGCCGCTCCATGGCCGTCGGCGTCCTCGCGCCCGACCTCAGCGAAGGCTACTTCACCCGCGTCATGAGCGGCGTCGTTGAAGAACTCTCGCGCGCCCACTACTTCTACTTCACCGCCTGCCATGACTGGAAGAAGGACCTCATCGCGGAGTATCCGCGCCTGCTCGTTGAGCGCGCTGTCGACGGTTTTCTTCTGCTCAATACCCCGGCCGAAGACATCTCCGTGCCCGTGCCTGTCGTCGCCATCTCGGCGCACATCCCGGTCGAAAACGTCACCAACATCGTCCTCGATCACCACGCCGCCGTGGAAAGCGCGATGGTCCACCTGTTCGAACTGGGGCACCGCAAAGTCGCCTTCATGCGTGGCCCACGCGCCATCCCCGACTCCGAATTTCGTTGGGAAAGCATTCAGAGCGTCGCCCGCGAGATGGGCCTGCACATCGACCCCGCGCATGTCATCCGCATCGACGCTGCAGGCTGGTCCATGAAGGCCGGCTATCACCCCATGGCGCCGGAGATCGGCTACAAGCCCATGCAGGCGCTGCTCGAAAAGTCGCGCGACTTCACCGCTATCTTCTGCTTCAATGACATCGCCGCCATCGGCGCCATCCGCGCGTTAAAAGACGCGGGTCTGTCCGTCCCGGGCGACGTCTCCGTCGTCGGATTCGACGACATCCTGTCGGCGGCCTACTCCACGCCTTCACTCACCACCGTGCGCCAACCGTTATTCGAGATGGGTAAACAAGGCGCCCAGGTTCTTCTCGATCGCATCGTCAACCGCGAGAAAGAGTACCCGCCCGAAATCGTCATGGCGCCGGAACTGATCGCGCGCGAATCGACCGGCCCCGCCCGCAAACTCTAATCGCCTAAATTCCGCGCGCCTTGGTCCCTCGTCGTCCGGTTCCCCGGGTTCCCTCGGCCACTAGATCCCTGCACCTCTCACCCGCAGTAAGACTGAAACCAGCGGCTGATATAAATCTGCGCGTGCGCTTCGCCGCAATAATGACGCGCGCCCTTCGCATCGGCAGCCTCTTTCGTCCACTTGAAAACCGTGAGCTGCTTGTCGTTGCAGTGAATCACAATCCATCCGCGCGGACTATCGCTCTCCAATGAACAAATCTCACATCGATAAACTGTATCGATCACCCGTTGACCCCCAAGAATTCAATTTCTCTAACGTAGCCTAGGTCTTTCCTGATCCCTTGGTCCCTCGTTCCCTGTTACTCCAGCATTTGCAGATTCAGCGGCTGCTCCAGCATGCAATCCATCTTGTTGATCGTCTCCAGCGCCCGCTTCAAGCACGACGACTTGCACGGCTCCACCGTCACCACAAACGGCAGCGCATGGGAAGGATATCCTGCCTTCTGTACAATCGCGCGAATATTGATCTTCTCCTTGGCCAGCGCTCCGGTGATCTCCGCGACGATGCCTGGGCGGTCCATCACCAGGAAGCGAATATAATGCGGTACTTCAAATTCCGCCCCGATCTTCGCGGGAACAGAAGGGATCTCGACGCGCCGCGATCCATGCGCCAGCGCAACAAGATCGCTCACTACGGCCACTGCCGTCGGATGCCCGCCCGCCCCATGCCCGGAGAAAACAACATCACCGCCGTACCGTCCCGTCAGCACCACCATGTTCTCGGTATTGCGCGACCACGCCAGCGGCGAGCGCAAATCGACCAGCATCGGGCCCACCGTCGCCGCAACGTTGCCGCCTTTATCCTCCGCCCGCGCCACCTGTCGAATCGTGCAGCCCAGGTCCTTCGCGTAGCTGAAATCGACGGCAGTCACCGACGTGATCGGCTGCGGAACAATCTCCTCCGGATCGACCACCACGCGTAGCGCCAGCCGCATCAGAATCGCCAGCTTCGCGCGCGCGTCAAACCCGCCCACATCCTCCGTCGGATCGGCCTCCGCGTAACCCTTGGCCTGCGCCGCAGCCAGCACCGTCGCATACTCCGCGCCTGCCTCCATGCGGCTCAAAATGAAATTACACGTCCCATTCAGAATTCCCTGCATGCGCTCGATGCGATCGCCGGCAAGCCCCTGCTCCAGCCCAGGAATCACCGGTATCCCGCCGGCCACTGCGGCGCCGTACTTCAGATGGCCGCCCTTGGCCGCCGCCAGCCGCTCCAGCTCCACGCCATGAAAAGCGATCAGCTTCTTATTCGCCGTCACTACGCTCTTGCCGCGCTCCAAAGCCTTGCGCACCCAGCTTCCCGCCGGATCAAGCCCGCCAGCCAACTCCACGACAACATCTACGTCTGACGCCAGCACTGCATCCGCCTCATCCGACCAAACAAGACCAGCCGGCGCCCAGTCCACTTTCTTGCGGGCCACATTGCGATTGAAGACGTGCGTCAGTTCAAGCCCCTCAGGCTTCGATTCCACCAGGATCCGCGCAACCGAACTGCCCACCGTGCCAAACCCAAAAAGCGCGATGCGCAGCGGCCTCCGCACACGCGATTCAGACGCGAATTCGACGCTCTGCACTGCCGAAGAACTCTTCTCGGTTCCCATCATTTCCTTCTCATTTGCAATGACTCGATGATACCTGAGCGCCTCGTCGCGCCCGCTCCCGGACTCGTCCGCCGTTAGGGCCTCGTGTAACATCGGTGAAAGATGCGGCGCGTGCTCTCCATCCTACTCACGCTCTTCTTCGGACTTGGCCCTCTCGCGGCCACGTTCGGAGCAACGGACGACGCGCGTCTGCCCGCCTGCTGCCGAACCCACGGCGCGCATCACTGCGCGATGGACGAGGCCGCGGTAGCAAAAGCCGTTCTCGGCAATGCCGGATCAACGCACTTCTTCACCGCTCCCTCGCACTGCCCTCTTTATCCCTGCGGCGCACAAGCGCCTTCGTCCTCGATCCACGCGCTGGCCGCAACCCGCATCGCCTGGCTCGCGTCGTCTCGTTCGGGCAATCTTCTCTTCCAATCCGCTTCAACATTTCCCAGCACGCAAGTTCGCAATCACTCCGTCCGCGGACCTCCAACGCCTGCCTTCTCCTGAACTCCCGTTCCAGGCATCCTCGCGTCCGAACTGAATCAGTCCTTCGATCTCCGTTCGACGTGCGCCATGCCTGAATCCGCATGCGTTGTCTCTCGTGGAGGTCTCAAGTGTCCCGCTGTCTTTCAGTTTTTTTCATACTCTTGTCTCTCATCGCAGTCCCGGCTCGCGCCACCGTCTTCGCTACGATCCACGGCATCGTTCACGACCAGCAGCACCGCCCCATCGCTGGCGCCAGCGTTATTCTCCACGCCGCAAACTCCGACTTCGTCCTCAACGCAACCACCAACGCACAGGGCGAATTCGAAATCGCGCAGGCCCCCATCGGCATTTACCGGCTCGAAGCGTCCGCATCAGGATTCGCTTCAAGCACGCAATCCATTACCCTCGCCTCCGGCACCAATCCTCTCCTGCACATCCCGCTCGCCGTCGCCGGCGCAACAGAATCCGTCTCGGTTGAAGCGGCATCCAGCGCAGCCGCCGCCGACACCGTCACTCCCACCACCCTCATCACACGCCAGCAGATTGACGAAACTCCGGGCGCCTCGCGCACCGACGGCATGGAGATGATCACCGACTACGTCCCCGGCGCCTACATGACTCACGACATGCTGCACATGCGCGGCGGCCATCAAACCTCCTGGCTCATCGATGGCGTCAACATCCCCAACACCAAAATCGCCTCCAACGTCGGCCCGCAGATCGATCCCAAAGACATCGATCAACTCGAAACCCAGCGCGGCAGCTACGCCTCCGACATCGGCGATCGCACCTACGGCGTCTTCAACGTTCTTCCCCGCAATGGCTTCGAGCGCAATCGCGAAGCAGAGCTCCGTCTCTACGGCGGCAACCTCTACTCCGGCGAAGCCGAGCTCTCCCTCGGCGACCACTCCGCCAAAACTGCCTGGTACGCCAGCCTCAACGGCTCACGCTCCAACTACGGCCTCGCCACGCCCGTCTCCCAAATCCTTCACGACGCCACCAACTCCGGCAGCGCCTTCGTCTCCGTTATCCGCAATCAGACCGCGAAAGATCAGCTCCGCCTCGATGGCCAATATCGCCAGGACTTCTTCCAGATTCCCTACGATCCCAACCCCAACGACTACGAATGCGCCTCCGGCTACTACTGCTCCTTCGGCCTGCGCGATGGCCAGACCGAGCGCGACTCGTTCGTCGTCGCCAATTGGGTCCACACGCTCACACCCAAAGCGCTCTTTTCCGTCGCGCCCTTCTACCACTTCAATCAATCCAACTACGACTCGCCGCCCAACGACCTGCCCGCCTCCACCACCTGGCATCAGACGTCGAACTACATCGGCGGCCAGGCCGACGTGCACGACGAGATCGGCCCCAACAGCTTTTCCGCCGGCGCATACACCTTCTACCAAAACGAGAACGATCTCTTCGGCGTGCTCATCAATGACGGCTCCGCTCCCTCGGCGCCCGACGCTCAGTCCAAAACCGGCGCCGCGCTCTACGAGTTCTATCTCGCCGATCATCTGCGCATCGGCCGCTATGTCACGCTGCTCGGGGGCGAACGTTTCTCCGTCTACCACGCCGGACTCGACGAAACCGCGATCTACCCACGCATCGGCGCCACCGTCGAAATCCCCCGCCTGCACTGGGTGCTGCGCGGCTTCTACGGCCACTTCTTCCAACCCGCGCCCGTCCAAACCGTCTCTTCTTCGGTGCTCAACTACGCCAGCAATCTCCCCGGCGGCGAAAACACCTTCACCCCTTTGCCCTCCGAGCGCGACGAAGAACATCAGTTCGGCATTCAGATTCCCTGGAAGGGCTGGATGCTCGACGTCGACACGTTCAAAAACCGCGTCAACAACTTCCTCGACCACTCCAACATCGGCGAATCCAATCTCTACTTCCCCATCGCCGTCGATGGCGCACTTGTCCGCGCCTGGGAGATGACTCTTCTCTCGCCCCAACTATCTCACTTCGGCCAGTTCCATCTGGCCTACTCGAATCAAATCGCCGAGCAGCGCGGCGACATCATCGGCGGCTTCACCTGCAGCATCCCTACCGATCCGGCCTGCGATCTCGGCCCCAACTACACGCCCGTCGATCACGACCAACGCGACACGCTGAACGCCGGCTTCACCGCCAACCTGCCACTGCGCACCTGGTTCGCGTCGAATGTTTACTACGGCTCGGGCTTCACCAACGGCCTCGCCGACTCAGGCCAGGGTCCGTACCAAGGCCCCTATCTTCCTGTCCACACCACGTTCGATGTCTCCGCCGGCCGCAGCTTCGGAGAAAAATGGAAAGTCTCCGCCAACATCCTCAACGTCACCAACCATCGCGTACTGCTCGACAACTCCATCACCATCGGCGGCTTTCACTACAATGACCCACGCATGTTCTCTGGTGAAGTACGCTATCGTTTCCACTTCTAAACGCGCCTAATGATCCCAGCACATCGCGTCAAGGCAGATTCAAAGAACCCAATTGAATGGAGAATCTAATGCAACTTCGCATGCCACACCTCATCGTCGTCGCCGCTCTCACTCTGCTTGCGCCTGCCGCCGCGCTTGCCCACGCGCACCCCAACGTCATGGAACCCGCGCCCGACTCAACTGTGACGGCGCCCATGCACATTTCCGTCGAGTTCTCTGAATCCCTGGATCCCAAATTCAGCTCGTTGCGCCTCACAAACGCGGGCGGAACGGTGGTCAGCAAAGCATCTTCCGCCGTTTCCACCACCGACCCCAAACATATGACCCTCGATCTGCCGAAGCTTTCTCCAGGCGTCTACGTGGTTCGCTGGGTATCCGTCGCCACGGACGGCCATCGTCTGCAAGGAAGCTACAAGTTCACCGTCAAGTAGACTCCGGGGGGATGATGGACAACCTGCTGCTGGGGGGACAGGTGCTTTGCCTGTCCCTCGTCGACTGTACTCTCGCTTCTCTTTGCGGTCTCTTGTTGGTCGGCTTTTGGATTGGGCGCAGCGGCGCCGCCGCGAACACGTTCACTTTCCGGCCGTCTTCGCGCTGGCCCGCTCTGGTCTTGCTGTTGGCGCTCAGTGGCCAGTTCTGGCTACTGACGATGGTCATGAATGGTCAGTCGGCGCCCGGCGCTGTCCTGCAATCGATGCCGGATGTTGCGTCCACACACGCTGGCAGGGTCATCGTGTGGATGTTGTCTCTATCCGTCCTGCTCGTCGCCGTCACCCTCAGGCGCCTTCGAGGCGTCGCCACAATCGCGCAGGATTCCGCCTCTGCAGCCTTGATCGCTGCGATCCTCTTCTTCCATGCCGGCCTCGGCCATGCCGCCGCCAATGGAGACTTCACCCGCACAGAGCTCTTGCAATTCCTGCATCTCATGACGATGGCGCTTTGGGCGGGAGGCGTCTTTGTCTCCGCCGCTGTGGCTTTGCCCATCCTCCATGGCGCTTCGGGGCCGGCCTACGCCACTTATCTGCGCCGGCTCTCGAACACATCCGCGATCGCAGCATCGACAGCAATCCTTGTTGGCGCGCTCAAAGGCTGGATTGCGATCGATGCCAAGCTTGGCAATCTCGGGCAGCCAGGCTGGAGCCGTATTCTGCTGGCGAAATCGTTCTTCCTCTGTATAGCGCTCGCGCTCGGTTTTTTCCACCGCCGCAAGATTCATGATCGGGAATGCCAATGGAGCGCTATCGAGAAGAAAACCCTTGTCCGTACTCTGCGTGTTGAGGCCTTCTGCCTCGCTTTGGTGATTTTTCTCTCTGCATGGCTCTCGAACGCCGAACCGCCTGGGTGACGCACGTGCAACGCGCCTCCGCACGGTTGATGTCCAATCCGCCCGCCATAAGCTGGGCTGTGCGCTGGGTGCCCCCGGTCCCTCGCATTTGGGGACCGGGGAACAAACTATTTTGCTCAGCAAGAGCAAGACCCCGCTAGCTTACTAATTCCCGGATGCGCGAAGCGCGCTAACTTGCTGTTTCACCACAAACAGTCCCGGCAGTACTTCGCCGGCCTTGCCAAGAACAACCTCATCGAACGCCTGCGCATTCAATGGTCGCTCTGGCCCGACATATACAGTGCGCGATCCATGCTGCCGCGCCCAGTGCACAAAATTCGCCGCCGGATAGACATTGCCCGACGTCCCAATCACCACCATCATCGTGGCCTTCGCAATCTCATCCTGAATACGATCCATCTCCAGCGGAATCTCGCCAAAGAAAACGATATGCGGGCGCAACCGCCCGCCGCATGCGCATCGCGCCACTGCCGACAGATTCGAATAAATCGCGCGATCCTCTACAGGCTCTCGTCCGCATTCATCCTCACACCGCGACTTCGCCAGTTCCCCATGCATATGCAGCAGCCGCTTCGATCCCGCGCGCTCATGCAGATCGTCCACATTCTGCGTACAAAGAAAAAATCGCTCGACTAACTCCGCCTCTAACTCGGCCAGCGCGTGGTGCGCCGGATTCGGCTCAGCCTTCCATCCTGCTTCACGCCGCGCCGAATAAAACGCCCACACCCCTGCCGGATCACGCCGCCAAGCCTCCGGCGTGCACACATCCTCCACGCGATACCCAGCCCACAGCCCATCTTCCGCGCGAAACGTAGGCAGCCCGCTCTCCGCGCTGATCCCCGCACCGGTCAGCACAAACACCCGATCCTCCGGCGCAACAACGATCCGCTCCATCTCGCCTCATTCACTGCGAACTAAGAACTACGAACTGCGAACTGTCTCTACGGTTCCAGCAAAATCTTCCCCGTAGTTTTGCGCCCTTCAAGATCCGTCTGCGCCTGCGCAGCCTCTGCCAACGGATACATATGCTCCGTGCGCAACTTCAGCTCGCCGGTCGCAGCCCAGTCAAGAATCTTGCCCGCGCGCCACTCCAGCTCCGCACGTGTGGCAATGTAATGCCAGATCGTCGGCCGCGTCACAAACAACGATCCCTTGCTGCTCAACTGAATCAAATCGAACGGCGGCACAGGCCCGCTCGATGCGCCAAACAGCGCCAGCACGCCACGCGGACGAAGACAGTTCAGGCTCTTGTCGAACGTCGTCTTGCCCACCGAGTCATACACCACGTCCACGCCCTTGCCGTTCGTGATCCGCT
>DATHNJ010000135.1:0-2501 GCA_035486155.1 Occallatibacter sp.
GGCCCAGTATCGCGCACTGCCACGAGGACGCCATTTGTCTGAATTTGCAGCGTACTGATCGACAACTCTCGTGGCCCGTGAACCGATCCCACTGCTTCGACCGCATTCAGCATCAAGTTCAGGAGGACTTGTTGCAATTGAACACGATCCCCCTCAATGGGAAGCGCCCCTTCCGCAAGGTGAGTATCTACCGAGACGCCATTCTTGGTGATTGCGCCTCGCGCCAATCCAATCACCTCATTGATCGCCTCATTGAGATCAAAGCGAGTCTTTTGCGGAGGCTTTTTCTTTATGTGATCACGGATCCGGTCGATGATGGCGCCGGCTCGATCGGCATCGCCCAAGATGCAGCCGAGGGCATCTCTTACCTCACCCAGATCCGGCGGTTGCTCGTCCAAAAAATTCAGGGCCGCACGGGCGTTGTTGCGCGCGCTGGCGCACGGCTGCGCGATTTCGTGAACTAGCGAAGCGGCCAATTCTCCCATCATGCTTCGGCGGTTCAGATGCGCGAGTTCCGACTCTAGCTGGCGCAGCCGCTCTTGTTCCTCCCGGAGCGCCTCTTCTGCCCGCTTGCGTTCCGTCAAATCGAGCACATAGGCGACACCCTGGTTACCGCCCTCTTCGAATATTGCCTCACCTATGAGCACTGGCACCCGAGTGCCATCCTTCCGCATGTATTCCTTCTCGAACGGTGGAAAGCGACCGCTGGCTTTGTGCGTCTCGATCCTTAGATCGTTGCGTTCACGCCAGTCGGGCGGCGTGAGGTCCGTCCACCGTACGCGGCCTGAAGCAAGGTCTTCGCGGTCATGCCCCACCATACGAAGAAATGCGTCGTTGGCCTCAAGAATGCGGCCGTCGTAATCCCAAATGAAAATCCCAATGATGGTGGCGTCCACCAGGCGCCGAATCTTCGCTTCGCGCTCCGCGAGATCGCGATAAAGCCGCGTATTCTCCAGCGAGATTGCTGCTTGCGACGCAAGCACTTTCAGTACGGTTACCCGGCCGGCGTTGAAAACGTGTGGCGTGAGATTGTTTTCAAGGTAGAGAATCCCGATGAGCTTGCCCCGAGTAATCAACGGTAAACAGAGAACGGAGCGGGCCTGACGCTCGGTGATGTACGGATCGGCAGAAAATGGATTCTTAGATAGTGCATTATCCAGAATCACAGCTTCTTGCGTCTGCATTACATGCTTGACGAGCGACTCCGGCAGCGCGAGAGCGGAGTTGGCGCTGCCTCCAAGATTCACTGTGAGATCCTCTCCATGAGTTGTCGCTTCCGCCTCTATACGCAGCTCATCGTTTCGCGGATTGATCAGGAGACCTCGTTGGGCGCCTGCGTGCTCGATGGCCGCGCGCATGAGGCGGTCGATGAGTTTTTCCAGAACCAGCTCGCCCGACACGGATTGCGACACCTTGATCACCGTCGCCAAATCCAGGTGCTCGACGCGTACGGCGATCGTGCTCTTGGAACCAGCGACCAGCCTCTCCTGCTGGAGCTGCGGATATTGTTGGTCAAGCTGGTGCACTTTGGCTTCGGCGCCCCAGCGGACATACCTAGATCGGGCTTGCAGAAGATACGCATCCGCCATCTTGTCGAAGCCGTGTGCCGCATAGAATCTCGCTGCAACCTCGTACGTGATAGCCTCATCGTGGATGAAGCCGTTGGCGCATGCGGCACGGATCGCTTGCTCGTAAAGGCGCATCGCTTCAATTTCACGCCCCTCGAGGCGAGCCGCCTCCGCAGCAACCAATTCATATTTGTGCGAGAAGCTCTGCGGGCAGCTCTCCGCCCACCGCTGGAGCGAGCGAAGGTTCGACGTGAACGCCTCGCGCAATTCAGTCCGCCTCCCTGGAGGAGCGGTTGGAATGACCGCCGCGAGGGCTAGCGAGTGATAAAGACAGTAATCGACGGATTGAATGTTGTGGCGGACCGACCAAAGAAGTGGGTTCGCCTTCGCGGCAAACTCAAGGGCTGTGTCGGGATCGCCCAGCAGAAAGTGCCGCTGTAGCTGCAGAATCCAATGAAAGCAGGCAACCACGGCGACACCGCTTCGAAGCACGCGAGCCTCGAGCAACGCTTCATCCACGCGGCTGGCGTCCCGCGTCTGCCCGCGAAGGCTTTGGACGAAATCCTGGATGCTCAAGATGACAACCTGGCCGAACTTGTATTTCCGAACGAAATCCAAAGCTGCCACCGATTCGCGCCAGATTTCGTCGAGAGGGTCTCCGCGCGCCATGAGATCGGTGAGACGATGCTGACGGGTATAGCATGCATAGATCATCTCACCGGTTTCTTGCGCAGATCGAGCGGCCGCTTCGAGACAGGTCAGAGCATCTTCAATTGGACGCGTCCACAGAACAGCCATTTGCATCAGGAAGTGCGCGCCTGCCCTCGGGGCCGCGTATCCATGCCGCTCGGACACCGCGACTGATAACCGAGCAAAGTCCTCGCCGTCCCTGAAAAGATGAAAATCTGGTCCGAGGATGATGCCCAGCGCAGC
>DATHNJ010000136.1:0-20491 GCA_035486155.1 Occallatibacter sp.
TGATTTTCATCGCCATTGCGCTTTTTGCTCTGCCGAAGTCGGGCAGCTATGGCGCCATCGTGTTTCTGCTGTTCCTGCTTGGCATGGGCGGGGGAATCGTGGTCACCGGCGCCAACGCGCTGTCTTCGGCCGCCAGTCCCGAGCATCGCGCCACAGCGCTCAACCTGGTGAATCTGTTCTTCGGCCTGGGAGGATTCGCCACGCCGTTTCTTTCGGCGAACCTGTTCCAGCGCAAATGGGTGCGTCTCTGCTACACCGTTGCGGCCTTGACCCTCGTCACGCTGGCCGTGCAGGTGATCGCGCCCATGCCGGCGCCGGCCGGGCATGCCGGTTTTGTGCTCGCGGAGGTCGGACCCATTCTCAGCCATCCGCTGCTTCCGTTGTGCGGGCTGTTTCTGTTTCTCTATATCGGCTGCGAGGTCGGCGTGTGGAATTGGCTTGTACGCCACCTGATCGCCCAGGGCATTCCTGAGTCGCGCGCGCTGAACATTCTGTCCCTTGGTTTTGCTTTGGGCCTGCTGGCCGGGCGCGTGGGCGTATCGCCGATTCTGATTCACGTTCCGGCCGTCACCGTGACTCTCGCCGCCTCAATCGCCATGACGATTACGACGTTTCTCATGCTGCGCGTTTCGAGTCCCGGCGCGGCTGCGGCGCTGGTCTTTCTCGCCGGAGTCGCCATGGCGCCGGTCTTTCCCACTACGTTGGCCATCGTCGCTTCGGCTTTTCCGCGCATGACGGGCGCCGCGCTGGGTTTCGCCATCACCTGCGGATGGGCGGGACTGGCCGTCAGCTCGCGCATCATCGGCGCGATCGCCGGCAGCGACCCACGCCGGCTGCGCAAGGCATTGCTGGTCATTCCTGGATCGGCGGCATTGATGGTCGTGATTAACCTTGCGATTCAAGCGGCGCTGAAATAGGGTCTGGCCGTCCAGGCGGAATAAACCGACAGCGCATTCATCCTGCTTTCGGGTTTGATCGCCCAGGTTTGATCGTCTTGATGGCCAGTCCTTAAAATCAGCCTATGCCCGCACTGATCGACGCCATCGACATCAAACGCAAAATGTACTTCGAGTTCGAGAACGCCCCGTACTACTGCATGGACGTGGAGGTTTCCACGCCGACCGCGCGCGGCGGCCAGACCTTGGTGCGCCTCAAGATGCGCAACCTGCTGACGCGCGCCGTTTTCGACAAGACCTTCAAGGCCGGCGAGAAGTTTAAGGAGCCTGACCTGGAAACCGTCGAATCCTCCTATCTCTACTCCGACTCCGACAGTTCTTTCTTCATGGATCAGGAGAGCTTTGAGACCATGACTCTGTCCAAAGACAAGCTCGGCGACGCGCTGCAGTTCCTGATTGAGGGCGCAATCCTCAAGGTCGATAAGTTCAACGGCAACCCCATCGGGCTGCAACTGCCTGAGAAGGTCGAACTCACCATCACCTATACGGAGCCTGGCGTGCGCGGCGACACGGCGTCGGGCGCAGTGACCAAACCCGCTACGCTTGAAACCGGCCTGGAGATCAGGGTTCCCTTCTTCGTCAAAGAAGGCGAAAAGGTGAAGGTCTACACAGAAACGGGCGAGTTCGCCGGCAGAGCCTAGGACTGGCCGTGGACTAGCGCGTCCAGGCGGAATAGACTCCATCCCGTCATCCAAAAAACCTCCGATCCACGCGGGCGCCCCGGTCCCTCACATTTGGGGACCGGGGATCGACGATCCCATTTTCACAGTTCCTTCATCACAGTCGCCGGCTTCACATTGGAGCACCCTCGCTTTGCATGAAGGACCGGCGCATTCGTTATCAGCGAACAGGAGTACTTGCAGCGTCGAAACGCGCCCAAAAACGCCACAATCGCCGAACTTGGCGAAGCGTGGTTCGCCCCAACCTTCGCGGAGAGCGAAAACAATTCCAACTGTGCAAGGATGGCGGCGAAGCCGCGCCCGCCTGGACGGCCAGTCCTCCAAAAAAAGCGACCACTTGCAGGCTGTTCCGCTTGGCCCAAGAGAAAGCGGAGACCCAGAAGTGGTCGAAACGCGGAAGGAATCAGTTGGCGAGTGAGAGATGCCCCCTGCCATCTCGCCAACATGAAACAACCTTAGGCCGCCCGGAAATATCGGTTGTCAGGCAATTGTCTGAAGGATGTAATTTCGCCAGAGGCCAAATCTGCGCGATTGTCTCTTGCTTCGAACGCGTCAAATGACCGGTTAAGGGCGGCCTCAGGACAGTTTGCGACGGGCCTGGGACGGGTTGGCTGCGGCCCTGTGTGTGAGCGCATCCCGGCCGGATGAAAATGAGTGGCCGCCTACATGCTCCTTTCCTCAGCTCGTCACATAACTCCAAATACCTATTTCTAAAATAGGTATCCGCCTCTAGTATTGCCCTATGACGAAAGATTCCGACCGCCGCGACCTTTTTCCAGGGGCGCTGGAACTCATGATTCTTCAATCACTTAAGTTTCGCCCCATGCACGGCTACGCGCTGGTGAAACATATCAAACAGGTTTCGGACAATCTGCTGCAGGTGGAGGAAGGATCTCTTTACCCGGCCCTGCAGCGGCTGCTGCGCGAAGGTTTACTGGAGTCGGAGGCCGGCGTCTCCGCCAAAGGCCGGCCGACCCGTATCTATCGCGTAACCGATGCAGGTTTGCGGCGCCTGGAGCAGGAATCAGCCAGCTTCGAAAAGATGTTCGCTGGAATCACTCGTGTGCTTTCCGTGGCGAAAGCCTAGGAGTCCGTCATGTCTCGACTCTCGCAGCTCTTTTCTCGTCGCCGCCGCTACAACGATCTGTCCGTCTCGATTCAGGAGCACATCGCCGAGCGCGCGGATGAATTGATCGCCGAAGGCATGCCGCGCGCTGAGGCTGAGCAAGCCGCCAAGCGCGAGTTCGGCAACGTCGGCCTCATTGAACAGAGAAGCCGCGAGACCTGGCAATGGCCTGCTGCTGAAAGCATCCTTGCGGACATACGCTTCGCCATACGCCAGCTTCTCAAATCGCCCGGCTTCACATTGACTGCCGTCATGACTCTGGCGCTCGGCATCGCCGTCAACGCCACTATGTTCAGCATGGTCAGCGCGTTTCTATTGCCTCACCTGCCGGGACGCGATGCTCAAAATATGGTCGCCGTATCTTCTGTGAACCCCGATGCACAGATGATGCAGGACGACACGTACCCCGTCTCGGCCCCCAACTACAGCGCGTGGCGCGGCCAGACGCGCATCTTCTCCGCGATGTCCGCAGCCGACGAGTACCGCACCGGCAGTCTTTCCGGAGAGGGCCGGCAGCCGGAGTCCGTCTCCTACGCCGCCGTCTCGCCAAACTACTTTGGAGTCTTCGGCGCCGCTCCCGCGCTCGGCCGCGATTTTCTTGCCAGCGAAGATCAATCCGGCCACGACCATGTCCTGATCCTCAGCCACGGGCTATGGGAGCGCCGCTTTGGCGCCGATAGCTCCATCGTGGGCCGCGTCGTACGCCTTGACCGCGAAGACTACATCGTTGTCGGCGTCATGCCGGCGGAGTTCCGCCTCCTCGGTTTCTCGCCCGATCTGTGGACGCCGTTGACGCTGGCTGCCGCCGACCGCGCGCCCAACGCTCGCAACAACCGCTTCCTGACTTTGTTTGGACGCCTCGCTCCCGGCGTCACGCTCGTACAGGCGCGCGCAGGCATGAGTGATCTCGCCCAACGGGCGCAGCAAGACTTTCCCCAGGAGCGTAAGTGGGGCGCATCCGTTCGCATGCTGCCGGACTTCCTGATCCGCAACTTCGGCATCGCCCCGGCTCTGGCCATCATTATGACCATCGTCGGCTTCGTGCTGCTCATCGCCTGCGCCAACGTTGCCGGTCTGCTGCTGACGCGCGCCGTGGGCCGGCAGAAAGAACTTGCGATCCGCATCTCGCTCGGCGCCTCTCGCGTGCGCGTGATACGTCAACTGCTCACTGAAGGCGTTGTCGTTGCGCTGCTCGGGGGCGCAACCGGATTGTTTCTTACCTACTTCGGCATTCGCGTGGTGCGCGCCGGCCTGAATTTCAATCCGGCAATCAGCGATGTCCCGATTGCTCTCGATAAAAATGTGCTGCTCTTTGCTGTCGGAGTCTCGCTGTTGTCAGCCATCTTCTCCAGCGTGGCGCCGGCGCTTAAAGTTTCGCGCTCAGCGGTGAACACCGATTTGAAGAACGAGAGCCGCGGCGCAACTTCGGGCAGGGAGCACAATCGCATGCGCTCAGTACTTGTGGGCGGCGAGATCGCTCTGGCGCTGTTGCTGCTCATCGGTAGTTGCCTTCTGATCCGCGGCGTCTATCTGCTCGATCATCAAAAGCTCGGCTTCAGCCAGGATCATCTTCTGACTGCAGGCATCGTTCTCGACAAGGCGCGCTACGCTGACCCGACCAAGCAAAATCAATTCGTGCGCGATGCAGTGATGCAGCTCGCGCAGATTCCCGGCGTGCAAAGCGCTTCGATCGCCTCCACTCTTCCCGCCTCGGGGCCGGACAGAGTGGTGATCCACATCAAGGGCCAGCCAGAATCGCGGTCGAACGAACAGCATTCCACCGGGGACGTGGTTGTCGTGCCGAATTATTTCGATCTAGTTGGCATTCCGCTGCTGAGTGGCCGCACGTTTATTGACAGCGACGACGCTGCGGCGCCGCGCGCGATCGTGGTGAATCAGCAGTTCGTCCACAAGTACTTCCCCGACCGGGATCCGATCGGCAAACAGATCCAGCTTGAGATTCCCGGCGCCCCTGCGTCGTGGAGCGAGATCGTAGGCGTGGTCGGCGACGTGCGCACTTACTCCGAAGATCCGATCATGGAGCCCGAAATGTACGAGGCCTTTGCGCAGCGGCCTGTCGCTTCGTTCTCCGTGATGCTGCGATCGCGAGTCGATCCCGATGAGCTCGCATCGGCGCTGCGTCATGTCATCGGCAAGCTCGATCCGGAGCTACCGTTGCTGCGCGTGATGAGCATGGACAACGTCATCGATTTGCAGCGCAATGGAAATCCCTTTTTTACTCGCCTGCTGGCTGCTTTCGCATTTCTCGCTCTCATTCTCTCGGCTATCGGAATTTACGGCCTTATCGCCTACTCCGTCGGCCAGCGGGAGCATGAGATCGGCATCCGCATGGCGCTTGGCGCCAAGACGTCGGACATCTCGCGCATGATTCTGCGCGAAGGCTTCAAGGTCGCTGTCATCGGCTCGGCCATCGGCTTTGTGCTCGCCCTGCCGTTGCCCAGCCTGTTCAACTCCATGTTTCAAGGCGTGCTGAAATTCGGGGCGCCGATGGTCTATCCGAGCGTTCTGGCGGCCATGCTGATCGTCGTATTTGGAGCCGTCCTTGGGCCTGCGCGTCGCGCTACGCGCATCGATCCAACGGCTGCTTTGCGCAATGACTAACTGGTTCTTCAGCGCGGAACCAACCGCGACGGATCGCCGTATATCACGCTATCTTTCGGAGCAATGAATGAATCCGCTCTCTCGCATCTTCTCTCGCCGCCGCCGCTATGACGACCTCTCCGTCTCGATTCAGGAGCACATCGCCGAACGCGCTGAAGAACTGATCGCCGAAGGCATGCCGCGCGCGCAGGCCGAACAGGCCGCCCGCCGCGAATTCGGCAACGTGGCCTTGATTGCACAGAAGAGCCGCGAAGCGTGGCAGTGGCCGGCGATTGAATCTCTACTTGCCGACTTGAAATATGTGCTTCGCCGTCTGCGCAAATCGCCGGGCTTCACGTTTACGGTTTTGCTTACGCTGGCCATCGGCATCGGCGCAAACACCGCGGTATTCAGCGTACTGAACAGCGTCATCCTCAAGCCGCTGCCTTATGCCGAGCCCGATCAACTTGTATCGCTTCATCTCGAGGCGCCAGGCGCCGAGGGCCTTGCCAGCTTTGAGAGCGGCTTGCGTCTGTCCGCCTCAATGTACTTCACGTTCTCTCAGCACAACCATACCTTTCAAGCGCTCGGGATCTGGACGCCCGGGACCTCGAACGTAACCGGCTTTGCGCAGCCCGAGGAGGTCCACGCGATCAATATCAGCGATGGCGTCATGCAGACGCTGAATGTTCCGCCGCTTCTCGGCCGCGTGCTCTCGACTGCCGATCAGGATCCGAAGAACGCGAACAATATCGTACTCAGTTACGGCTATTGGCAGCGGCGTTTCGGAGGCGATCGTTCCGTCATCGGCCGCAGCATCATGGTGGATTCACGGCAGCGCACCGTCATTGGCGTGATGCCGCGCGGCTTCCGCTTCATCGATGAAAGCTTCGACATTCTTACGCCGATGGGTCTCGATCCGCACAATCAGTCGCTGGCGGGCTTTGGCTTTCGAGGCATCGGCCGCCTTAAGCCCGGCGTGACGATCGGGCAGGCTGACGCCGATGTCGGGCGCTTGATCGGCGTTTGGATGGACTCCTGGACGAACGGCCCCGGAAGCAATCCGCACTGGTACGAATTGTGGCGCATCACGCCGGCGTTTCGCTCGCTCAAGCAGGAAGTCATCGGCGACGTGAGCAAGCTACTTTGGGTCGTGATGGCCACGATCGGCCTTGTGATGCTGATTGCCTGCACTAATGTGGCGAATCTGCTTCTGGTGCGCGCCGAATCGCGCCAACAGGAGTTGTCCATTCGCGCTGCGCTCGGCGCAGGGCGCGCACGCATTGTGCGCGAGCTTCTCGTGGAGAGTCTTGCGCTCGGGCTGATCGGCGGAGTCTTCGCGATTGGCATCGCACACGAGGGTCTGCGACTGCTCGTCGCGATTGGTCCCGCCGATCTGCCGCGTCTCACCGAAATCTCTTTGGACGCGCGCTCCATCGTTTTCACCTTTTTGCTGTCGGTCGTTTCGGGGCTCTTCTTCGGCGCGATCCCCGCACTGAAGTATGCCGGCTCGCGCATGCGTAATGTCTTTAGCGGCGCAACGCGCACGGCAAGCAGCAGCCGCGAACGCCAGCGCGCACGCAAGACGTTGGTCATCGCTCAGGTCGCCATGGCGCTTGTGCTACTGATCAGCGCGGTGCTGATGATTCGCACCTTCTGGCGGCTGCGCAACGTCGATCCAGGATTCTCAGACCCGCAACATCTGGAAACCCTGCGGATCTCCGTTCCCGATTCACTCATCGGCGATCAGGTCGCCGTCACGCGGTTACAGAACGCCATCGCCGACAAGCTCGCGGCCATTCCAGGCGTAACTTCGGTTGGCTTCGCCGATGCCGTGCCTATGGAAGGCATCGATCCCTGGTGGGACGAGGTTCGTTTCGAAGGCAAGAGCGACAACGGCGACCATCCGCCGATGCGTCTATACAACTTCGCCGCGCCGGGATTCTTCCACACGATGGGCACGCGCATCGTCGCCGGCCGCGACTTCACCTGGGCCGACGTCTACGGGTTCCAGCCCGTCGGCATCCTCTCGGAGAGTTTTGCCCGAACGGAGTTTGGTTCGCCGTCCGCAGCGATCGGCCAGCATTTCCGCGAGTTTGGATCGGGGCCGTGGCAGGAGGTCATTGGCGTCGTCCAGGATGTGCACCACAATGGCGTCTCCGCCCCTGCGCCCGACACTGTCTACTGGCCTGCGATGGTGCACAACCCATATCTCAAAGACGGCATTCGCGCGCCCCGCGCGGTCACCTTCGCTATTCGCACCAACCGGGCCGGCAACGAAAGCCTTCTGCGCGAAATCGGGCAAGCTGTCTGGTCGGTGAACTCGAGCCTGCCGCTGGCTTCGGTTCGCACCATGCAGGAGATCTATTCAAAATCGATGGCGCGCACATCGTTCACGCTGGTCATGCTGGCCATCGCCGGTTCGATGGCGTTGACGCTGGGCATTCTGGGCATCTATGGCGTGATCTCGTACACCGTCTCGCAGCGTATGCGCGAGATCGGCATTCGCATGGCGCTGGGCGCGCAGAAGGGCGAGCTACGATGGATGTTCGTTCGCTCCGCGCTGGCGCTTACCGGCATTGGCGTCGCGATCGGCCTGTGCGCGGCAGCGGCGTTGATGCAATCGATGAAGTCGCTGCTGTTTGGCGTGAGCCCGCTTGATCCGCTGACTTACATTTCGATTCCGCTGGTATTGGTCGCAGCGGCGATGCTGGCCAGCTATCTGCCCGCGCGGCGGGCTGCCTCTGTCGATCCAGTGGAAGCGTTGCGCGCCGAGTAGTTCAGCTCATGTGTTCGCGTAAAGTTCTATTTCGATCGAGGACGTAGCTTTATTCCGTGCGGCTTTTGGCGCGAAGAGCATACGCGGCTTCGGATTCGTTGAGCGCGAAGCGGCTCTTGCTGTTGGGTCCATCTTCGTCAACATCGGCTCGCGATGTTGAAATGCCTGCGGGTTTCGGCGCAGCGAACTGCTCGCGCTTGAACTGCTTGCTCAGCGCCAATCCCTGCAACTGGTAGTTCGATCCGATCGAGCCGCCGTAGACCTTCTCGGGCTTGGCAGCCATGTAGAAGTAGTTCAATCGGCCGACGAACTGGTTGTCTTCCAGCAGAATAGGCATCTCGTTGGCGCGGACTTCCAATACCGCGCGCGTTCCCGCGATCTCGCCCTTCTCGCCGTAGCCGAAACCGGGATCGAAGAAGCCCGCGTAGTGTACGCGGAACTCCTGCGTGGAGAGATCGTAGGGCAGCATCTCGGCAGCGAGGTCGGCCGGGATTCTAACGCGCTGTTTCGAGGCGAGAATATAAAACTCGCCCGGCTCGAGGATGCACTCGTCGGTTTTGGAGAGCGGCGTCCAGAAATCATCGACGTCGTAGTGATTGAGCAGGCCCAGATCGATGGGCTGCGATGTCTTCTTCGCGCGATAGCCGACGATGCCCGAGCCGTTGCCTTCGAGATCAACCGTAAGCCGCAGTCCGCGATCGACGGTGGCGCCGGTGGTGTCTTCATCGGGCGCAGTCAGGATGTCTTTCTGGCCGAGCTGGCGCAAACGCTCTTCGCCGACGGCGATGCGGCGGCCGCGGCCGAAGCGGAGTTGATTGAGCTTCATTCCTGCGCGGACGAGGATCGGAAACGTCTGCGATACGACTTCGATGTAGAGGCCGCCGTTGTAGCCGCGGCGCACACGCTCGAACTCATCGCCGAACTCGGTGATAAGGCGCGTGAAGATGTCTAGTCTGCCTGTAGAACTCTTGGGGTTGGCGATGCCATACAAATCCTGCGGCAGCGCAAGGCTCTCCATGAGCGGGAGGACGTAGATCGCATTGGGCTCGAGTACGGCGCCTTTGGAGATGTCGATGGTCTCGGTCAGCATGCCGTTGGCGCGCGCCTGGTCGATGAGCGTCATCGATTTGCGCGGCAGAAAGCTGGCGCGAATGCGGTAGGCCGTGGGGCCGAGGCGCAGGTCGATGCTCGATGGTTGAATCTGGTCTTCGCCGATCTCGTCGGAGGCGAGAATCTTTCCCGTCCGCACAAGGTCCATGATCTCCTGCGACGGCAGAATGCCTTCGCCTGTCGTCTTGCGCTGCGGGAAGAGAGAGTCCGATGCCAATGCTGCCTCCGCTTTTGTGCCCACGCCTTGCGGCATGCGCCGTTTCGCAGGAGCCTGTTCGCTCGGCGCGACTCGACGCATCCTCAACTGCATCCGCACACACGACCGCGCGGATATAGGATTCTGAAAAGAATAGCAATCAGGCGCGTGTGGATGGCGCAACCGATATGTGGAGAAAGAGGCGTTATTTCGTCGCTCGCGCGCGGCCGCCTGACCCTGTCGCTCGGGAAGCGCTCCGGCGCTGAAGCGCGCTTTGGACCAGATACGCCGAACGCGTAAGCTTTGCGGCTTGTGCGCGGCTGTCGATCTCGGAGAGTTGGCTCTCACGGGCCGTCACATTGAAGCGCACAGTCCGCTCCGGCTCTGCAACATCGACCAGGAAAGCCACGGCCCCCTTCATCGCGGAATCATTGCGCAGGTCGTCGAGAGTCGAAGGTTCGGGAATTCGCTCTCCATCTTCGCGCATGCCTTGAACATGGAAGGCAAGCGCCTCTGAGGCCATGCGGCGCGCCTCCTCGAGAGTTGTCCCTGCCGTGATGCAGCCGGGAAAATCGGGGAAGCTCACGCCGTAGTCCGATTTGCCGTCCTTGTGCAGATACGCAATGTACTCCATGTCGCCCTACCGAAGCTTGATGCCTGCCTGTTTTCAATCGAATGAAGCGTTCCGACCGGAATATCCCTACGCGGGACCGGCACGGTGACGCGTCCGGGCTTTGTCGCATGCTTGAACTGCTTGTGGCTCCCTACCTGCGCAACTTCGAACCATCCGTCTGCTTTCAGCTTCTTGATGACGTCCCGGCTGTCCACATCGGCGCCTTTGTCGATCTATCTCATGATACACACTTCATACACACTGAACCAGCCTTTGAATTGGACAGGCAACCCAGGCTTATTTCGACCAAGGCGGCACAACGCCGGTCATCCGCGCGTAGGCCACCAACTGGCCCATGTGCTCGTTCGCATGCACAATGATGCGCAGATAGATGCCGTCCACTGTTGCATCGCGGTCTTCGATGTGAACCTTTCGCGCGAGACCCTGCGGCGTTTCCTTAAGATGCGCTTGTTTCACCACATCGAGAGACCGCTTCAGCCAACGGATCACATCCTCTTTGTTCGTGACCGTCTTCTCGGCGTCTTCTTTCAGATCCGCCGGCATCTTGGGGCCGGTTACGCTGAGTAAGTAGAAGTTCGCCGTCACAATGTGCATGTACACTTCGCTGGTTGAGCGAACGCCAGGCGCAGGCCGCCATGCGAACTTCTCCGCAGGCGTGGCTTCGGCTAAAGCAATCAACTGCGAGGATACGTGCGTCCACTCGCCGTCGTATCCCTCCCAGATTCCCGCCGGATACTTTTGGGCGTGGAGTCCGGCCGCGCTCCCCATCGAGAGAATCGCCGCCAGAGCGACTACTCGCACAACGTACGCCTTCAGCATCACGCCGGAAATCCTTCGCATCGCCAATCTCCTAGTAGCCGTTCCGCATTGTCTCAGTGCGCAGCGTGATCCGGCCACAAGAAAAGCGGCTACCTTTGCAGGTAGCCGCTTCGCCGAATTCGTGTGTCAGCCGAAACTACAACCCTGCCGGCTTGGGATTTTCCGGATCGTACTTCGCGACGCGAATCTTCTTCGCCAGGCCGATCTTTGAGAGCAGCCAGATGCCGTAGAAGTTGGGGTCGATCTCATACCACTTGAGGCCATGGCGAGCCGAGACCGGATGCGCGTGGTGATTGTTGTGCCAGCCTTCGCCGCCCGTCAGCAGAGCCACCCACCAGCTATTGCGCGAGTCGTCGCGGGTCTCAAACCGCCGGCTGCCCCACAGGTGGGTCGCCGAGTTCACCAGCCACGTGGCGTGCAAGCCGAGCGTCACGCGCAGCAGAACGCCCCACAACACCATCGCCATGCCGTTAACCCAGCCGCCCCATATCCATCCGCCTGCCAGCAGCAGCACGCCGCTCGCGGTGATCGGAAGCCAGTGATACTTGCTCAGCCAGACATGAAACTTGTCCTTGCTCAGATCGGGCACGTAGCGGGAGAGGACCTTGGTCTGCGCATGCAGCGCCTGGCCAAAGAGAATCCAGCCGGCGTGCGCCCACCATCCGCCTTCACGCGGCGTATGCGGGTCGCCCTCGTGATCGCTGAGCTGGTGATGCACGCGGTGCGTGGAAACCCAGAAGATCGGGCCGCCCTCGAGCGACATGGTGGCGCAGATGCTCATCACGTACTCGACCCATTTGGGCGTTTGATAGCCACGATGCGTCAGCAGCCGGTGATAGCACATGCCGATGCCCACGTTGATCGCGAGCACGTAGAGAATCGCCATCACGGCCAGCCGTCCCCAGCTAAAGAAGAAGAACGCCGACAGCGCTCCGACGTGAAACAGGGCGACCACAATGAGCGTCATCCAGTTCATGCCTGCGGGCACGGTTGCGGCTTTGCCCATGCGGACAAGATCACGCGCAGCAATGCTATGCGCGCCCGCCGTCTCATGGATTTCGGGGTTGGAACCGGACTGGACTTCTTCGTCAGAAGCGGAGGGAGCAGTTAGGACAGACGCCATTCTTCAGTAGATCCTTGAAGAGTGGCTCAGAAGATTCCCACTCTCGCATCTTGGATTTTATAGGAGACGGGGTCAGTATACGACCAGGAAAGACCTAGTTTTCACGAAAGTCACTAAGAATCGCAAAAAAATAGCCTTAATCGAATGGCCCGAATTGGAATGAAACATCCGCACCACCTCAATTTTGCAGCAACGCGGCGATATCCACGAGATCGAACGCAATTCCCCGCTCCACGTACTCGAAACGCAAAAGAGGCATTAGACCGGCGTCGGCGTAGCGTTTGAAGATGCCGGTCCTCGGATCGAGCACCCAAATGTGCGGGATTCCCATCCCGACGTAGTCATCGAGCTTTTCGTAGAGTTCCTGCACTCTGTCTTCCGGACTGAGAACTTCAAAAACGGCGATGGGCGCCAGGGTAACGACCTGCTCCTTGGGATTGGCGCGATCTAGAACTGAAACGTCGGGAATCCGGTACCTCCCAGACTTTACACGCATACGCTGCTCTGGAACGGAACGGATGTTCCATTCCTTGGCATGCTCGACGAACCATCTCTGAATAGCCTGCTGCCAGTCATTGTGATCGTACGTGCCCATCGGTCGTTCTCTGACTTCGCCGTCCACATACTCGGCATCCGGTTCGAAAACCGAGTGCAGGTAGTCCGCTTCGGAAATGTGGGTGGTTGCGCCCATAATGTTTCAGGCTATTATCGTCTAATTTTGCGTTTCAAGCGAGGCCGCGCCGCCCCCAGTCACGAACAACTGGGTCGCCGTGCCGCGGAGCACGCGATAAAGCGCAAACTGCCGCCCTGTCTTGCCGCGCAGCTCAAAAAGGAGCTCGCCGCGATTGTCGGCCAACGCATCCACAGCATCCACCAGCCGCATGTACGGCTTGTCGTCGAGGTGCGCGCCGTCCGTCACGCTTTTGAACAGCACAACCGCGCTGCCGTACAGATCGGGCTGCGCAATCAGCGTAATGAACTTCTGCTGCGCCAACGGCCCTTCGGTATGCGCCGTCAGGACCATCGTCGCTCCCGAACCGTAGGCGAGCTCCAGAACGCGAAACTCCTCGTCCGCCAGCGGAGCGGGCGCCGGCGGCGGAACAGGCTTGGCCTTGGCCCTGGTCGTCGCCGTCTTTTTGATCGCCGGAGCGGCGGGCGTCTGGATTCCCAGGGCGCTGCGGGCGATGTCCTCCACAGCCGCCTTCATCTTGCCTTCATCGGCGAGATCGGCCCACGCATAGCTCCACGGATGGTCGGGATGGTTGCGGGGATCGGAGACCGCGACCGCCTGCTCCATATCCGCAGGCAGCCCCATCAGCGTGGGGGCAATATCCACGCCCGTGTCGTCCGTTTTGCCGCGCGTCAGCCGTGGTCGGCTCGGATCGATCGCGTTCACCGACTCGACATAACCCTCATCCGGCTCTTGCTTGGCTTTGCCTCGCTTCAACTGCGGCCGATCGGGATCTGAAGTGGTCGAAGAGGTGGTGGAGGCCGGCGCCGAGGCCTTTGAGTCTGTGCTTGGGCTCTGGCTTGGGCTCGTCGGGCTTTGGCCTGAGCTATTGCCGTTCCCGTTGTTCGAACCGTTGCCATTGGCTGAGCCGTTGCTGGCGCCATCGCTCGAATCCGGCGCCTTATGCAGCGTCGGCCTGTCGGGATCGGGGGGCGGCGCCGAGGAAGTCGAGTCTGAATCTGAATCGTCGCTGGAGGATTTCTTGTGCAGCGTCGGGCCGCCGGAGCCAGATCCGCTTCCGGCCCCGCTTCCGGACGAATCGCCTGACGATCCCCTCTTCCTGTGCAGCACAGGCTTATCGCTGGTTTCCACGTCCTCGTCGATCTTCTGCATCCTGGCCGGCGGTGGCCCTTTTGGCTTGGGCAGAGGCTTCCAGATTCCGAAACCAACCCACGAGCCCTCTTCCTGGCTGGAGTTCCGGACGTCGAACAGGCCGATCTTGGCGCCGTTTCTCTGCAGAATGTATTCGACGCCACCAGCGACCGCCAGCGGCTCGGGCCGCGCCAGGTACTCGCCGCCATCCTGCAGTTGCTCGCCGTCATAGACCGTGATCGGCACCAGGCGGCTGGTTTTGGGCTTGCCCAGATCGCCGGTCCACTCCAGCACGGCGATGGCTCGCAGCGACGGCGCCTCTTTGTCTTTGTCCTTGTCGCTCTTGATCTGCCCTGGATACTGCGCGCTGGCGCAAACCCCAGCCAGCAGCGGAAAGGTCATCGCGAACACCCGCGCGGCGCGAGAAACGCACAGCCGGCGCGATGACTTCCTGCGCCCCGCTCGGCCATAATGCAAATTGATCGTCAATCGACCCGTCCTGCGAAGGAAAATCCCGATGGAACTGAATGAGAAGGTCGCCGATTTCACCCTTGAAACCGACGAGGAGAAAAAAGTAAGCCTATCTGACTTTAAAGGCAAACCGGTTGTCCTGTTCTTCTATCCGCGCGCCGATACGCCCGGCTGCACGATCGAGGCCTGCGGCTTCCGCGACACATTCAAGAAGCTCCAGAACGCCGGCGCCGTGGTGCTGGGCATCTCGCGCGATACGCCCAAGGCCCAGGCCAAGTTCAGGGCGAAATACGACCTTCCCTACACGCTCCTTGCTGATGTAGACGAGAAAGTCTGCAATCAGTTTGGCGTGATGAAGCAAAAGAACATGTACGGCAAGAAGGTGTGGGGCATCGAGCGCACAACGTTTTTGATCGGACCGGATCAGAAGCTGATTCATATCTTTCCCAAGGTGACGCCGGAAGGCCATGCCGAGGAAGTGCTTAAGCTGTTGAAGGAATGGCAAAAAGACAGGGATTAGGGATCAGGGAACAGGGATCAGCCGGGAAAGGCGCTCTTGTGCGGGGCGAGGCAAAAGCCAATCTCGGCCGTTTGCTACCTCGCGGCTTCTTCGAACGCTCGCCCAAGCTTGTCGGGCCGGGGCTGCTCGGCAAACTGCTGGTGCACCGCACCAAACGAGGCGTCATCGCCGGAAGGATCGTCGAGGCGGAGGCGTATCTCGGACCGCACAACGATCCGCCTGATCCTGCGGCGCATGCGCATCGTGGCCCTACGCCCAGGAACCAAGTTCTCTTTGGGCCGGCTGGTCACGCGTACGTCTATTCGATCTATGGCATGTACTTTTGCATGAACATCAGTTGCGAGATCGAAGGCCAGGCCGGATGCGTTCTGTTGCGTGCGCTCGAGCCGGTGGCCGGACTCGACATAATGGCGAAGAATCGCGATCTCGATCCAGATGCCGCGCCGCGGATGCTGACCTCGGGACCAAGCCGTCTGTGTGAAGCGCTGGGCCTCACACGCCTGCGACACAATGGCCTCGACGTCACCAGTCCCAAATCTGAGTTGCAAGTGCGCGACGACGGGTGTGCTCATCCCGAAGCGATGGTCACCGTGCGCATCGGCATCAAGCACGCCGTCGACTGGCCGCTGCGCTTCGCGATCCCGGAACATGCATGCGTCTCCGGCGCGCGAAATTTAACTGGAGCTCGCATGCGGCTCAGGTAATATTTCGCCACAGAACCGGCGTCTGTTAATTTGAATTGGTCCGATCGAGTTCATCTCAATCCGCGAGGAATTCAAGCTTGAAGATTGCGTCCCCATTTTGCACGAGCCTCTTCGTCCTGACCTTTGGCGCCGCCGCGCTGGCGCAAACCGCCGCGCCGGCGCCGGAACACGAGCATGGTCACGGACCGATGCCGCCGCCTACCAATCTTCAAGTGCTGCCGAAGGACATGACCGGCGAACAGGTCCACGAGCTGATGCACAAGTGGGAGGCCGAGCTCGGCACCGAGTGCAGCACCTGCCACGCCGCCGACGCGACGCGCAAGATGCCCAATGGCCGGCCAGCGCTGAACTTCGCCGACGACTCCAAACCGGAGAAAGCCACCGCGCGCCTCATGGTGAAGATGGTCGAAGAGATCAACTCACAGTACATCGGCAAGATCGACAACTCGGGCATGCCGGTCACCTGCGCCACCTGCCATCGCGGCCACACCAACCCGCCGCCGTTCGTCGCGCCGCCGGATCATGATCACGACCATCATGCTGCTCCGCCTGCGGGCGCAAAGCCGACCTCCGGCGAGTAGTTTCGGAATGCCTTGAGACTGCAATGGCCGCTGCGATCGATCTCGATCCGGCGGCCATTTGTTTTGACCTAGACGCGCACGAAATCTCCGCTCTTGCCGCCGCTTTTGGCTTCAAGCCTCACCTCGCGAATCACAATTCCCTTGTCCAGCGCCTTGGTCATGTCGTAGACCGTCAACGCGGCCACAGACGCCGCCATCAGCGCCTCCATCTCCACGCCGGTGGGTCCAACTGTCGCTGCAGTGGCAGTGATCTGCACGCCGCCCTCGACGATCTCGGCCCGCACATCGACGTGCGTCAACGGCAGGGGATGGCACATCGGAATCAACTCTGAAGTCCGTTTCGCGGCCTGAATTCCGGCGATGCGCGCCACCTGCAGCGGATCGCCTTTGGGATTGGAAGGCAGAGCCGCGAGCACCGCAGCGGATAGTTCGACAAAGGCCGACGCTGTCGCCGTGCGGCGCGTCGCCTGCTTGGCGCTCACGTCCACCATGCCGGCCTGGCCGGCTTCGTCAAAATGCGAGAGCTTCGTTTGCTCGGATTGCGCCATTCTTCACCTCAAATCGACGCCTTAAATTGGCGCTTTAAATCGTCAGGATGCGAACCGTTGTACCCGCATCCAGCGTTGCCTTGTCTTCCGGAATCATGACGAAGCAATTCGATCGCGCGAACGCCGCCAGGTCGCCGCTTCCCTGCCACGGCGTCGTCATGACCTGCGGTCCCGTTTTGAAGGCGAAATCGCAGAAAGCGGGCAGAAAACGCGTGAGCCCGGCTTTGCCCTTGCGATCCGTCTCCTTCGCCAGTTGCGCCGACAAGAACTGCGTTCCGCAATCGCCGCGGCCGGCAAGGGCGCGCAGAACCTGCGCGCCGAACAGCAAAAACGTCGCCGCCGAAGAGATGGGATTGCCGGGCAGTCCAAAGAAAGGCATCGGGGAGTCTGCCCCACGCAGTGCGCCGAAGACCAGCGGTTTGCCGGGCTGAATCCGCACGCCAGTGAAATAAAACTTCGCGCCGAGCCGCTCCAGCGCCGGCTCCACCAGGTCGAACTTCCCCGCTGAAACGCCGCCGGAGATCAACAGCATGTCCGCTTCGAAGGCTTGTTGAAGCGCGGCATCCAGCGCCTCGGCCGTATCCGCCGCGGTTGGCAGCACCCGCGGCTCTCCGCCGGCGTTGGCGACCAGCGACGCCAGCATCGGCGCATTCGAGTTGCGGATCTGCCCCGGCCCCGGCGCGCGATCTACGGCAACCAGCTCGTCGCCTGTCGTCAAAATCGCAACGCGGGGACGCTTGTGGACCGGCAACTCCACGCACCCACACGACGCAGCCAGCGCGATCTGCGCGGCGCCGATGTCGACGCCTGCGTCAAGCAACACATCTCCGCGACGAGCCTGCGCGGCTCGCTTCACAACGTTGTCGCCGGCTTTGATGGTTCGATCGGGCAGCAAGCGCACCTGCTCTCCGTCTCGCTCCACGTGCTCCAGCATCACGACTGCGTCGGCATCTTGCGGGACAGGCGCGCCGGTCATGATCTCCCACGCAGCGCCTTCTGGCAGCCGACCGGCCGGAGCTTCTCCGGCCTGCGTCGATCCGGCGACAGGCAGAAATGCGTGCATGGAAGCTTCGGCTGCGCGACAGGCGAATCCGTCGCGGGTTGAGCGCGCAAAGGGCGGCTGGTCCTCATCGGCCACGACAGGCGCAGCCAGCACGCGGCCCAGCGCTTCGGTGACTGCGACGCGCTCGACTGCGGGCCTTGCTTTACCTAACTCGCGCGCATAGGTCGCAACAATAGCATCCGCCTCGGCATAGCTCAACAACTCCGCCATGGCTGGATTGTAGATGGCGCTGCGCCCGCAAAGGTCAGCGCAAAGCGCGATCCAATTTCGGGAGCGCAAACGAAAAGCGCCCCCGCATTGCGGAGGCGCTTTTCGTCTCAGGAAAAAACTAGCTCTTTTTGCCGGCCTTGTAGCTCGAGCTGACCTTCTGTCCGGCCTGCTGCAGAATCGCCTGCACCTCAGTTGCGTAGGGCCCGGTCGGCGCGAGGTCCAGATATTTCTGGTAGGCCTCGGCGCATCCGTCCGGCAGCACAATCCGCTGCGTCTTCGGATCGACTGTGGCTTTTGAAACAAGACCCTGTCCCTTCAGGTAGTAGACCAGCGCATCGTTGGGATCGTTCTTGATCGCGGTCTCCGCGGCGGCCACCTGGGCATCCGCGTTGCCCGACTGGAAGAAGATCACCGCCTGGTTGCGATAGTAGGTGCCTGCCGAGGTCGGGTTCACCTTGGCCGCGGCGTCGTAGGCTGCGTTTGCCTCCGGAACCTTGCCGCTACGCGCGTACAGCTCGCCCAGCCCCGCGTTGGCCATGCCTTCGATCGCCGGGTTTGGCTTCTTCGAAGCCGCGTCGACTTCCAGAGCCTTCTTGTACGAAGTCTCCGCAGCGTCGTTCTTCTTCAAACCCAACTGCGCCTGGCCAAGATAGGACCAGAGAACAGGCTCGGTCGGCCTGAGCTGCGTGTCCTTGGTCATCATGGTTTCGATGTCGGTATACTTCTGCGTCTTAATCTCATTGGTCTTTGCGTCTACATCGGCCCGCGCCGCGGAGGCGCCGAGCTGCTGCACAGCCGCATCGTGCGCGTGATCGGCGTCCTTCAGATCCTGGGCGACGACTTTCAGGTCGGCGTTGAGGGTCTTGATCACCTCATTGGCCTTCATCGCATCCCCGTTTTTCTTGCGGAGATCTTCGAGCTGCTTCTTTTGCTCCTCAGGGAGCTTGTCGATGTATTCCTGCCGCGACATGTCGACGTCGCCCGCCGTATCCGCTCCTGCGACGACCTTCACATTTTCAATTTCGTCGGCCTGCTTGTCCTTCTCCATGCCAGTCGAGCGGTAGATCAGGGTATAGGTTCCTGGAGGCACCTGCCCGGTGTAGTCGCCGTTCGCATCCACGTTGAACGTGCCCTGCGAAGCTGTCGTGGGTTTCAAGCCGGGACCTGTTGCAGCATGCGTGATCTGTTGGAACTCGACCGTGCCGCCGTTCTGCGGCGCGCCGGTGGGATTCGTTACGTGTCCGTGAACCTTCGCCTGAGCCTCTGCGCCCGGAGCAGCGGCCGGTTGCTGGGCCAGAGCTGGGACAAGGGCGACAGCCAATGCGCCCATCAAAAGCGTGATATTGCGCTTCATTGTTTTTCTCCTTGAGAGCCTCTCCGCATGGGGGGCTCGATCGACAAAAAGCTACGATCCTCTTCAACTCAACGGCGCATTGATGCTTCGTTCCAAGGCATCTGCATGCAAGCGCCAACGGGCAAGAATACAACACGCTGCGGTTTCGGCAACAGTCCCCACAGCCGCGATCTGAGACGCGTATCCAACTGCGCACAGGCCGCTCTCTTCAGCAGGACCAACGTTAAATCCAAGCGCCGCCTAGAGACAAGGCCATTTGCTGGCCTTTGACATTGAACGGACGATCGACGCTCTTCGCACCTTAGATGCGTGGAGCGAACCGCATTGTGGTGTGCATCACACCCTACAATGAAGTTATGGCTATCACCATTCGCGCGGCTCAAGCGGCGGACGTTCCCTTGATCCTCGAGTTCATTCGAGCTCTCGCCGTCTACGAGCGCGAGCCGGATGCCGTGACCGCCACCGAAGCCGGCCTTCTGCGCGATGGTTTTGGCCCTAACCCTTTCTATTTCTGCCTTATCGCCGAGTCTAGCGGGGCGCCGGCAGGGTTCGCTCTGTACTTTTTCAACTACTCCACCTGGCTTGGGCGCCCCGGTCTTTATCTCGAAGACCTTTTTGTTCACCCTGAGTTCCGGGGCCTCGGCATTGGCAGAGCGCTACTGCAGCGGGTCGCCGCCCTCGCCGTCGAAAAGGGCTGCCTGCGCCTGCAGTGGGAGGTCCTGGACTGGAACAAGCCGGCCATCGACTTCTACGCGGCCATGGGCGCCGAGTTTCTGGATGAGTGGCGCAATGTGCGCGTCTCGGGCGAGGCGCTGCTGAAGTTGGGTGGTGTGGACGGAACTGGAGCCGACGACGGCGCGGCCTTAGGGGCGGCTATGGACTCGGCGCAGTCGACGCAGAAGGGTTCAAATTGAGGATCAGAGTCATTGGCGCCGGCCTCGCCGGGCCTGAAGCGGCGCTGACCGCGGCGCGTCTCGGCTGCCAGGTCGATCTCTACGAGATGCGTGCGTTGGTTGACGGCAAGCCGCGCCTGACGCCCGCACACCAGACCATCGATTTCGGCGAGCTGGTCTGCTCGAACTCGCTCAAGAGTGAGTCGCCCAATACTGCTCCGTGGCTGCTCAAGCAGGAGATGCGGCGTGCCGGTTCCCCCCTTTTGCGCATTGCGGATGAATCGGCTGTACCAGCCGGCCA
>DATHNJ010000137.1:0-7116 GCA_035486155.1 Occallatibacter sp.
CTCGTGGATTGTCTCCATCGGCGCGGCCGCTCCGCGCTGCTGGGCCCTGTCCGGAATCTCATCGAACGAGTTCAGCAGCTCACGGCAAAAGTCATCTGTCGCCGAAGTCAGCACGCGCAGCCTGGCCGCGAACTGGTTGTAGGCCACAACCGCCGGCACTGCGACAAACAAACCGGCCGCTGTCGTGATCAGGGCTTCGCTGATGCCCGGCGCCACGGCGCGCAAGGTTGCTGCCCCTGCTGTACCCAAGCCGTGAAATGCATCCACAACGCCCATTACGGTGCCGAACAAACCCACGAACGGGCTGGTCGCCGCGATGGTCGCCAGCCAGGTCATGCGGCGTTCAAGATTCGTAATGGACTCGCTGGCCGCCGTCTGCGCCGAGCGCTCGAGGGCCGTGATATTGCGCGGAGGTCCTTGCCCGCCTGTCTGCCGTTTGTAGGTCTCGTAGACCTCTTCAAAGACCAGCGCCAGGGGGCTCGCTTTGTAGGTTTCGGCCAGCGCGGAGATCTCGTTCAGGCGCTCGGCCTTGCGAAAGGCGCGGAGAAACTTGCGGCTTTCGTTGGCTGCGCGGCCAAACGATCCCATCTTGCCGAAGATGATGGTCCACGAGTAGAGACTGGAAAGCGCGAGCAGTCCCAGCACGCACAGCGCGACGACGCCGATGTTGTTCATCATGTCCATCAGCGCGCCCGTGCCCTGCGTGATCGGCGAGCTCGCGGGAGGAGCGGGGTTGTCAGCCTGCAGGAGGATGGCGAAAGCAAAGGTAAGAATCGCGATTCACCTCATTCTTCACGGTATCAGACGTTCGAGTCAGGCCCCAAGTCACCGATATGGTCCCATTTCCGGCCCGGAAGTGATGCCGGACCGGGTCACATGCTATGCTGCGCTCGGATCGATGCCTGATACTGGAACATCGAAGCTTGAACAACAAAAGGTTGCAGGGAATGCTCGTCGAGTTGCGCGCCGAGAACTACGCGGTCATCGATCATGCCATCGCCACATTCGGCTCGGGGCTGAACCTGCTCACAGGGGAAACCGGCGCTGGCAAGTCTATTCTTGTAGATGCTCTGGCTCTGCTGATGGGTGGCAAGGCATCTGCGGAAGTTGTGCGCCATGGCGCGGAAAAGGCTGTGGTCTCCTGCGTCTTTGAGTCCACGGCGGGCGCCGAAAACATTCTCGAGGAGAACGGCATCGACGCCGAGGGCGCGGAGATCATTCTTCGCCGCGAGATTCTCTCCACCGGCAAGGGCCGGGTTTTCGTCAACAATCAGGCTGCTACCGTGGCGGTGCTGCGCCAGCTTGCGCCTGAGCTGGCCCTCGTCCACGCGCAGAGCGAGACGCTTTCCAGCTTCGACCAGGCTCAGCAGCGCATCCTGCTCGATCGTTTCGGCAATCTCGGAACCGAGCCCGTCGCCGATGCCTATGCTCAATGGCGCGAGGCCCAGACCAAATTGGACGACCTGCTGCAGGGCGAGCAGGATCGCCTGCGCATGGTCGATCTGTGGAGCTACCAGAGCAAGGAGATCGAAGCGGCGCGTCTCGAGGCTGGCGAAGACGAGAGGCTCGAAACCGAAAAGCGCGTTCTGGCTAACTCGGAAAAGCTCTACGCCGCCGCGATGGGCGCCTACGATCAGCTCTATGAAGGCGCGACTTCGGCGGAAGGGGCGCTGCGCGCCGCAATTCGCAACGTAGAAGAACTGGCTCGCTTCGACGCACGTTTTACCGATCTCGCGCAGCAACTGTCGTCGGCTCGCGCAACCGTTGGCGACGCCAGCGCCACATTGCGCGACTATGCCGAGGGCATCAACGCCAGCCCCGAACGGCTCGCCGAGATCGAAGATCGCCTTGCGCTCGTCGATCGCCTCAAGCGCAAGTATGGCCATTCGGTCGCCGAGGTGATCGCCTTCGGCGAAGACGTCGCCCACAAGCTATCCGAGGTTGAAGATCGCGACGGAGTTCTCAAGACGCTGCGGGCAGCGGTCGCAGAGGCCGCATCGGCTTATAAGAAGGCCGCCGCTGCGCTCACCGCCGGCCGCACGACTGCCGCAACGAAACTTGCCAAGCTCGCCGAAGCGGAGATCAATTCGCTCGCTATGAAGGTTCGCTTTCAGATCGAGGTGTCATCTCTCGAACAGGAAACGAGTTGGACTTCCAGTGGATGGGACGAAGTCGAGTATCGCATCGCCACCAATGCCGGCGAACCGCTCAAGCCGCTTCATGAGATCGCCTCCGGCGGCGAGATGTCGCGCGTCATGCTTGCCCTCAAAGTTGCAGTTGAAGAAGGCTCCTCGAAATCGCGGAAAATAAATCCAACTCCGCGTACGCTTGTTTTCGATGAAATCGATATCGGCATTGGGGGGCGCGCGGCTGAAGCCGTCGGCCAAAAACTGAAAGCCCTTGCGCGCGGACAGCAGGTTTTGTGCGTCACGCATCTGCCGCAGATCGCGGCCTTCGCCGGCCAGCATCTAGTTGTTGAAAAGAAGGAAGATCATGGACGGACGAAGACGCAGATTCGCGTCCTCGACGACCGCGCCCGCATGCACGAGGTGGCGCGCATGCTCTCCGGCGCCAAAGTGACCGATACGAGCCTGCAGCACGCCGCCCAGATGATCGCTTCCAGCCGCTGACACGACTAAAGTCTCTTCTCAGTTCACTTCAGCGCCGCTCTGCTGGCCAGGCAACAGCCCTGAAACCATATCCAGAATGAACGTGGGATGGAGGGGCTTGGCCAGAACCTCGAACGCGTTCCCCTGCTTCTGCGCATCAATTAAAAGCTCAGCCGTGCCGGGATGGCCGGACATCAATAAAATCCGGCAGTCGGGATAGTTCGCCTTTAAAATACCTGCAAGCTGGATTCCGTTCATCTGCGGAAGCATCACGTCGACGATCGCCAGGTCCGGTCGCCATTCGGCCAAAACTTCAATCGCTTGCTCAGCTGAATAGGCGGCGCGCACTTCATATCCACAGTTCGAGAAAATGAGGCGTAGCGAATCCGCAACTGCAGCCTCGTCATCGACGATCAGAATTTTGCGTGGCGCAGTGTTCGACAGATTCAACATTCTCTCCCAAAGTTCGTCGCGACACACATATCGATAACGCGATCCAGCGGGAGTTAGAGATGTGCAGTTTCAAGACACATTTCCCCTTGCCCCAATAATCCCCGGTTCGACCGTTTGCGGTGACCTCGGGAACTCCCCGAATTATTAAGATGCGCGAATACTATTCTGCTGATGCTTGGAGGGGCCTGTTAGGATAGCTGCCAAATGCGCTAAGTTATTCATTTCATTAGCGGAATTGCGTCAGTGAAATCACTGTACGACGCACAGCCTGGAGCGAAAGTGATCGATAGAAAAGAAACTTCGAGCGAGTGGGTGGAGCGGATTCGGCGTCTCCTCACAGACTTGAAGCTGAGTCAGGCGGGGCTCGCGGAACGCCTTGGCATCTCTCCCCCCACGGTCTCACGCTGGCTGCAAGGCCGACACGAGCCAACCGCCGAGAGCTATGTGGCGCTGGGCAATCTGGCTCGGCCGCCGGAGGGAATCTACTTTTGGGAGCGCGCGGGGCTCGACGCCTCTGGCCTGATCGAATCGGGGTTTCTTAAAGATCTCACTTCGGCGCAGATTAACTTGCAAGACTTGAAGCTCATTGCAAGCAAACAAGTTTCGCGTCAGTCGGCGCAGAAGGGAACTGCAGTCGCCATTCCGTTGCTCAATGCGACGGCGTACGGAGACAGGATTCCGCCCCGTGAGAATGTCAGCCTCTCGCAGGTCGAAGTTCAGGATGTCCTGCTTGCGCCCTTGAGCTGGTGTCCTCATCCGGAAAACATGATCGGCATGCATATGGCGGGCGATTCGATGCTTCCGGCCATCCCGCCGGGTTCCATTCTCTTCGTCGACTCCGCCTGCAAAGACCGGGACCAATTACATCAGCGCATCGTCGTGGTCTCGCATCGCGATCTCGGATTCAAAGTAGCGCGGTTCCAACGGGTTTCGGGCTCCGACCTTCTGGTCTCGGCGAACTACAGATTTCCGCCGATCGACGTAAGCAATGCGTCGAAGTGGAAGATCTTCGGCGAGGTTCTGTGGTGGGTCTCGCGCGACGGAGAGACTCGCGACTAATCACACAGTCGCCGGGGTAAGAGTTTGCGCTTCGACCTCGGATGCGCGTCTCACAAAAATCCAGACATAGAAAATCGCCATGACGAATATGCTGAGGGGGGCGGGAAGCACCTGCAATGGGGCCTGAAGACTATCGGCCAGATGCTGATGGCTCTGTCGCAGATGATGGAGAAACATGAAGGTCATGGTGCAAGGATTGTCTCCTGTGAAAAATATCGGCGCCGCAGTGACCGCCAGGGCCAGACGTCCTCGCACCTTGTCTTGAGATAGCAGAAGAGCGCACGCTGGAATGCAAAGAAGCAGAAGCTTTGTGTCGTTGCGCCGATGGTAGCCGGCCAGCATGGTGATTGCAGCAATCGCCGCCAGACCTATCCATGCGTTGGATGGAGAGACCTTCGATCGGAACGCCGCAATAGCCAAAGGAAGGAACAACGCCGCGCAGAAGAGAAAGGCGACTGCATCGTAGTGGCGCGGAGTGTTATCCACCAGGCTTATGACCGTTTGCAGACTCACGATAGCTGTTGGCCATAACGGCGAAGTGGGCCCCGGATCATTAATTCCGCCCTGCGCGCTATACATTGCGATGTTTGCGATCAACTCCTTCGGCCAGTGCGGCGCCGCCAGAGTGACCCATAAGAAGACTGGCGCACTGAAGGCCAGAGCTGCTAATGCCGCCTGAAGCGCGCGCTTTTTGTACGCGCCGCCGGCAAGGATCAGAAAGAGCCAGACCAGACCGCTATCCTGCGGCTTAAGCATCATGCTTAGACTTAAAGCAATTACGCCAAAGACCACATACCGATTGCTCAGCAAGCACCATGCTGCGATGACACAGAGGCCGGTCGCAATTGCCGCGGCGTTGCCCAACGCGATGACCGTCTCGCTGTTGGCAAGGACGAAGCCAATCAAAGCGCCCGAAAGAACAGGCGCATGGGCAGCGCTTGTCTTCCATACGGCAGTGGCCGCAAGCAGGAGGCATGCAAGGCTGAGAAGCACCCACAATAATCCGGCTGAACGCAGACTGAACAGTCCCAACGGCGCTGTAAACACGAACTGCGTGGGCGGGTATGGATTGTGAACGTCCATTGTGGACGCGATTGTGGGCTTAGCCATGCGGTCGATGCCATCTGCGTGAACCAGGACAAGCGCATTTGCCGCGTTGTATGGATCCGTGTGCTGGTCGAGACATTTCGAGGCGTAATACAGCGATTTGAAGTCCGCCATCGACCAGTCCATCTTTAACCACAGGGCCGAACTGAGCAGGATTAAGACCGCCGCGCCTAAAATGATCAAATATCGGCCGTCTCTGTGCCTGTCGATCATGGCCTTCCCCTGCAGAGACTTCGACTCAGTCATGCAAGACCCCAAGATTTGATTTGCCGTCTGTTCCAGCATTTTCGCATTTTCTCCTTCGCCGTTATCAACCGTATTTATCGAATGACGCCACATCGACAAACGCTGTCGAATCGATCGCCGGAGATTTTTCTCGTCTTCCACAGCCTCGATACCGGCAATCGTCCGATGCAACCTCGTCAAAGCTGCTAAAATCGATTGAATCCACTCCTCGGAGCGGCAATGCAGGCACTTCTTGCGCTCGAAGACGGGCGCATCTTCCTCGGCCAAGGCTATGGCCGCCTAAGCGAATGCGAAGGCGAAGTCGTTTTCAATACTTCTCTCACCGGTTATCAGGAAATCGCCACCGATCCCTCCTACGCCGGACAGATCGTCGTTCTCACCAATCCTCAGATCGGCAACTACGGCGCCAATCAAGCGGACAATGAAGCGGCCAAACCCTACATTGAGGGCCTGATTGTTCGCGAGTTCTCGGCTGTCAGCTCCAACTGGCGCTCCGAGCAGGTCACCGACGAGTACATGGAGCGCTACGGCGTCCCGGTGCTTGCGGAAATTGACACGCGCGCGCTGGTGCGGCACCTGCGCACCCACGGCGTGATGCGCGGCGTCATCTCGACGAATGTGTCGAATGTTGATGCGCTCGTCCAGAGGGCCAAAAACATCCGCAAGATGGATGGAACGGATCTGGCGCGCGTGGTCTCGACGAAGGCGGCTTACAAGTTCGATTCTGACGACGCACGCAATCAGACCGGCGACCCCTTGTTGTCCGGCGCCGATAGCGAGATTGCAGATCCGGCGAAACGCCTTCACGTCGTCGCCTACGACTTCGGCATCAAGCAGAATATTCTGCGCATGCTCACGCGCGAAAACTGCCAGGTCACCGTGGTTCCGGCGGAAACAACGGCAAGCGACGTGCTCGCGCTCAAGCCTGATGGAGTGTTTCTCTCGAACGGGCCTGGCGATCCCGAGCCAGTCGATTACGCGGTGAAGGCGATTCGCGACATGATGGGCCGCGCGCCTGTCTTCGGGATTTGCCTGGGTCATCAGCTCTGCGGGCTGGCGCTCGGCGGCCGCACGTATAAGTTGAAATTCGGACATCACGGCGGCAATCATCCTGTGCGCAATAACAGCACTGGCAAGATCGAGATCACGGCGCACAATCACAACTTCGCCGTCGATCCGGATTCGATCAACGCCAACGAAGTAGAGCTCACGCACGTCGATCTGAACGATCAGACGCTCGAAGGCCTGCGTCACAAAACGCTGCCGCTGTTCAGCGTGCAATATCACCCTGAGGCAGCGCCGGGCCCGCACGACTCGCACTATCTGTTCCGCGACTTCCGCAACATGATGGAGGAGTGGAAGGGATGAAGCGACCGTGCATGATGACAACTTTCGACAAACGCAGCGGGGCCTCGGCTCCGCTGTTTTTTGAGCAGAACGCTGCAGTAAGCAGAGCGAATAACATCAGATTGAGCAACGAATAGAACAAGAGCGAACAATGCCACGCAGAAATGACATTCAGAAGATTCTCGTGATCGGCTCGGGCCCGATCGTGATCGGCCAGTCCGCCGAGTTCGACTACTCCGGCACGCAGGCTTGCAAGGCCCTCAAGCAGGAGGGCTATGAGGTAGTGCTGGTGAAC
>DATHNJ010000138.1:0-38967 GCA_035486155.1 Occallatibacter sp.
TCGCCGATCTTCAATTCGCGGGTGCGCGATGCGATTTCGACCACCGGATACGCGGGATGATCCTTGCCAAAGATGTTGTTGAGATAACTCTGGCGCAGATGGCGATAATTCACCTTCGCCGTCACGTTGATCGGGCCGGTAACATTTGCCGGGATCCGGAACTGATAGCGCACCAGAACCGAGCGGCCCGCCTGAACCGAGTTGTCGTAGGCCACGGAGTGAATCGTCCACACCTTGTGGTTATCGACAAACTCGCCTTCGTCGGTGACAGGGCGATTGGTAAAGCTGTGCGCCCGCGGGTCGAGCATGCCGTCCGGCTTCAAGAAGCCGCTGTGATAGATCTCGTTGCCGGCCTGGTCCTTCACCGTGAACTCGACCCACGCTTCATAGAGATCGCGCACCTCGGGAATCAGCGAGTGCCCGATGTTCTTGTTCTGGATGACGACGTAGGTCTCAACAACATCGCTCGGCGCCAAGCTGTACGAGACACGGCCTAGCGGCGCAATCAACTTGTCCTCGCTTTGCTTGCGCAGAGCAAAGATATCCACGTTGAGGTAGTTGCCCGAACGCAGAAACTCGATCGTCTTCTTCAATTGCTCGTCGAAGCCGTAGTAAAACGGAACTGCTGTATTGCCCGCCAGCCAGCGATGCGATGCAAACGTACCGTCCTTCGCCCCGTAATCCGTATGGGTGACCGGATTGCGCACCATGTGGCAATCCTGGCAGCTCTTGAAGCTCGTCGTATAAAACGTCAACGGATTGCGCTGTGAGAACTTCGACTGCTGCCATTCATCAAAGGCAGTAAAAGCACGAATGAATTTGTAGTCGTTGAGGGTCGCCGGAAGATTGGCTTTGTGGCAAGCAGCGCAGAACTCCGGCTGATGCAGAAAATCATGCATCACCGCGCGCGAGTGCCGCTCGGGATGTTGCAGAATCTCCGCAAACGGAACCTCCCCCGGAATGCGATTGCCCTTCTCGTCGACCATCACCGCCGGAACGCCCATCTTTACGCTAGCGTTTCCATTGGTCGAATCGAGGCCAACCACCGAGTGGCAGGTCATGCACGTCAGTCCGTCGGAGTCGATCTTGCCGCGATTCACCTTCGAGTCTTCCGTTAATCCGCCGCCAAGAACAGCAATCGGGTTATGGCAGCTATCACAGAACCGAGCAAATGAGATGCCTCTGGTCTGGTCGCGAATCAGAAGGTTCACGCTGGTGCGGTAAAACGGCGTGCGGAATGCATTGGAGTGCAACGCCTGGCGCCATTGCGTGTAGGCTTCTTGGTGGCAATTGGCGCAGTATTCCGCCGTAGGATATGCGCCAACTTGAAGAAAGCCCTCGCCCTCTACCTGAATGTTGCCCGGAGTAAACGGGTTCTTCTTTCCGTAGTGAAAATTGTAGGCCGGAGTCACCTTGGCGTTATGCGCCTGGCGCTCGGCGTCCAATTTCTGTTCGGCATTCGCTTTCTGCACGGCCAAAGCGTCACGCTGCGCGGGCGTATCCTCCACCGGAGCCGCATCGCTAGGCGGCGCAACGTAGGGCGGCGGAGTCGGCAGCGGGGATCCATTTTGCTGCTGCGCCCAAATGGGCAGGATTCCAACGCCGAACACCGTCAGCAACAGAAGCGTGGCGCTCAGATTCACTTTCATCCGATCTTGCATTGCCTATGCTCTCCCTATTTGCCGGCTTTTGTCTCAGCGGCCGCCCTCTGCAGCGGCTGGGCTTTGGGCATGTTGTCGTAAACGCTAGGCACAAGACCTTTGCCTTCTTCGATCGCGTAGTAGCGATCGACGCCCGGCAATTTGTAGGTCTCCTTTGCGCCGTCCGGCCACTGAATGTCCACTTTGTCCACGCTGGTCGCTTCGCCAAGACCAAAATGCAGGCGAAAATCATTGGACGATTCGAAGCTGCCGCCGCTCATTACATCGCCGCGTTGGCGCATGCCGTTCGCCGAGAGGTAAACCTTCGAGCCAACCGCGTCGCGTGGACTCTTCGGACCGCCGATCAGCATCAGGCCCACCCAGTGGTTGTGTTCGTCGGTGACATTGCGTAACAACACCGGAGTATGGTCAAGGCAGTTGATGACTACGTCGATCTTGCCGTCGTTAAACAGATCGCCGAACGCCGCGCCACGCGCCGGAATCACATCCGCGAGCCCCGACCCGATCACAGGCGGCATGATCTCAAACTTCTTCCCGTGATCGACATTGTGGAACAGCAGCGGCCGCTCCGCAAACGATGTGCCCCAATTATGCTGGTCCACCTGCGGGTAGACATGGCCGCTGACGAACATCAAATCTTTCCAGCCATCGTTGTCGTAGTCGAAGAACTCCGTGCCCCAGCTCAAAAACGGATAGGTCGGTTCGGCCAGACCCATCTGCGGCGTGATGTCAACGAAGTTTCCATCGCCGTCGTTGCGATAGAGCGTCTTGTAATCGTCGGAAAACGTCGTAGTGTACAGATCAAGCTTGCCGTTGTTGCGATAATCGCCCACCGCCAGGCCCATCGACGCGGTCTCGCGCGCATCCTGATTCAGCGCGAACCCGGAGTAAAAGCTGGCATCCTGAAATGTCCCGTCGCCCTTGTTCAAGTAGAGGTAGTTCGGCGACGAATCGTCGGTGACGATCAAGTCCACCTTCCCGTCGTCATCGATATCGACAAAGGTCGAGGAGAAACCGTAGTAGCGGCGCTTGTCGCTCACGCCTGCCTTCTCGCTTACATCGGTAAAGGTGCCGTCACCGTTGTTATGAAACAGGTGATCTGCTTCGCCGGGCAAACCGCGCGGCCCGCACAGCGTCTGCGCTCCGCGGAACGAGCAGTTCGCGTAGCCCACAGCCTTGCTCCCCGGAATCGGCAGGTTATTCATGTCCCAATGCACGTAGCCCGGCACGAAGATATCCAACCGGCCATCGCCGTCATAGTCCCCAAAGCTCGGCCCGGTCGACCAGTTGCCGAGGGTCACGCCGGCCTTCTCCGCCACATCGGTAAATGTGCCGTCGTGATTGTTGTGGTACAGGCGATTCTTTCCGTAGTTAGCTACGTAAAGATCGGGCCAGCCATCGTTGTCGAAGTCGCCCACCGCCGCGCCGAAGCCCCAGCGGTCGTTGGTGACGCCCGCCTGCGCCGCAACATCGGTGAAAGTGCCGTCGTGGTTGTTGTGAAAGAGCGCTGCGTGCGGCGGTTCAACCTTGCCGCTCTCCGCGTCGTACGTTGAGCCGTTGACGATATAAATATCCAGCCAGCCGTCGTGATCGTAGTCCAGCAGCGCAACACCCGAACCGATCGTCTCCAGGATGTACTGCTTCTGCGGCGTTCCCATCTTGTGGGTCCACGTGGTCAGCCCGGCTTGGGCCGAGATGTCCTTAAAGACGACCGGGCCGTCTTTCACAAATCCGCCCGCGGTGATCGGTCGCTTCTCCCCATCGAGCACCGGCGCAAACACGCCTGCGGTCGCAGAGCCGCTCTGTTCGCTCGCCGGCGCATTGGAGCTGTTGCCGCCATACAGCGGCGACTGAGACGGTTGCTGGCCCTGCGCGTTCGCGAGAGTAGAAAGGGGGGAGACCAGAAGAACCAGAGCCCAGAGGAAGCGCACATCCCTACGGATCAACTCAAATGCAACCAAAGTACGACCTCGCCAAAAGGGAAAGATATTCGTTAAAGATTCTGTCGGGCTTGACGCCTTATGTCTCCACCTTAGGGTTGGAGGCTTATCTCGCCCGTAGGATGGAGGCGGCTCTCAAACCGCTCGGCGGAACCACTCGGGACGTCCGCCGGTCGCCCCCCGAAGCTAATATTGGGCCAGTGATCGAAACGCAAGCTCGAACGCGGTCACCCGCCAAAATAAACGCAATAATGTTCAATAACGGAGGAGGACCTCGTGCATTTTCCTCAATTTTCCCCGATGCGGAGCAATGATATACCCGCCGCAGGACGCTGCGCCAGTTGCTCTTCGAGCACAAATAAAGATGGAGCGCTCAAGTGGTAATGAGCACTCCATTTCTTACGAAATATCTAGAAGTTACGATTTCTAACTAGAACCCGTTGCTTGAATCGAGTTTTGAAAGGGCACGGCTTCAGCCGTGCCGCAAATGCCCCCCAAAAAACCTGGCTTTAGCCCCTGAAGGAGTCTCGATTGTCTCCAAACCATTTGTGCAACCAGTTCTACATCTCGGCCCAGCGGCGAAGCAGGTTGTGATACACCCCGGTAAGCTGCACCCCGATCGGATTGCCCGGCGACTCCTTCGCCAGCCGCTGAATCGCGGTGTCTAGATCGTAGAGCAGCGTGCGATCTCCGTCGGTGCGAATCATGCTCTGAATCCAGAAAAACGATGACACCCGCGCCCCGCGCGTCACCGGCGTCACCCGATGCAGGCTGGTCGCCGGATACAGCACCATGTGCCCAGCCGGCAGTTTCACCTGATGCACGCCATAGGTGTCTTCCACCAGCAGTTCCCCGCCGTCATACTGATCCGGCGGCGTGAGAAACAGCGTCGCCGAAACATCCGTCCGAATCCGCTGTCCCGTCGACGCCATCGCCCGAATCGCCGTATCGACGTGCGTGCCAAAATGCCCGCCGCCCGTATAGCGGTTAAACATCGGCGGAAACACGCGCAATGGCAGCGCCGCCGACATGAACAGCGGCGACCGCGCCAGCGCAGCCAGCACCATTTCGCCCACCTTCGCCGCCGCCGGATGCCCCTCCGGCAACTGCAAATTCTCTTTCACAGTCTGCGCCTGATAGCCAGCCGTCACCTTGCCGTCCACCCACTCGGCCGCATCCAGAATCGCGCGCGCCTGCGCCACTTCTTCAGCCGAAAACACATCGGGAATCGTAATCAGCATACTTTTTTCGAAACTCCTGATCCCATCAAAATGCCGGGTCGGGCGCGGCGTCCTGCGCCTTCCCTACTCCAAAAAAAGAAAATTATTTGAACCGGAAGTTGACCCCGATCAGCGCGCTCGCGCCCGCTCCCGGAATCAAGTGGCTCGGATGCGGCAGATCGATGTAATAGCGATTCAGGATGTTGTTGACGTTTGCCTGCAGCTCGAAGCCCTCGCTCAGCGGCCGTCTCAACATAGCGTTGAAAATCCAGTAGCCCGGAACCTGCTTCATCGCCACGCTGGTCACCACGTATCCAGCTCCATTTGGATTCGGTGCGAACCCCGTCGGCACGTAAGGCACAGTTGAGCTGGCCGTTCGGCTAGCCACGTAGTTGCTTCCAACCCCGCCATTAAACCGCCCAGGCAGGCGATGCGTCACAAACAGGTTGAACGTCTGCTTGGGCACATTCGCCAGCGGATAGCCCACCGCCGTCGGGAAGAACTGCGAAAAGATTACGTCGCTATCTAGATACGCGTATCCGGCGACAAGATCCATCCCCTCCGGCAGCCGGCCCACCACGCTGAACTGCACGCCCTTCACTAGCTGATTTCCCGCCGCCACAATCTCGTTCGAGTTCGTCGGGCTGGTTTCGTGCGCGTTGTCCTTTTCGGTGCGGAACCACGCGCCTTCCATCAGCAGCCGCTCGTTCAGGAAGCTCCACTTGGCTCCAGCTTCATAGGATTTGTTTTCCTCCGGCGCCACGTTGCCGTTCACCAGTCCCACGCTCAAGCTCAACGACTCGGCATCCGGATCCCAGCTCGTTCCGTAGTCGAAGTACACGCTTCCACGACTCGAAGGCTTGAAGACCAACGCGCCGCGATAGCTCGGCTGCTCATCGAGACGGCTGAGCGGAGGCACAGCAGCCGTCACCGTGCCGCCCGCCGGCGGCGTCGGCGCCTGCAGGTTATAGTCCGTATCGAAGCGATCCCATCGCACGCCGCCGCTCACTTCAAAGAACCTGCCGAGTTTCGCCGTGTCGACGAAATAAAGCCCGACGCTCTTCGATTTCGTGTGCACAATCGAAGTGACATATCCGGTCCCGCCAAACGGCTGAGCTTCGTTCGGATTCAGCAGAGTGGTCTCTGGAACCGTGTTGATCTTATTGATCGTATAGCTGTAGCGAATCGGGTTCGAGGTCTCCTGCCCGCCTTCGGCCCCAGCAACAAGATCATGCCGAATGCCGAACGTCTTGAAGCGCGCGCTCGTCTCCAACTGATCCCAAAGAATTCCTTCCACGCTCTTGGTCTGGATCTGGTTCCGGTTGACCTGCGTGATCTGAGCGGCAGGCGTCTCCGGCGTGTAAAGGCAAGTCAGCGCAGAGTTGTACGCCAGCGTCGGCAGGGCTGAAACCACTCCGCCGACCGGAACGCTCAACGAAGCATTCGAACAGATTTGCGGCTCGGTAATCTGCGCCTGGCGTGGATAATTCGCGGCGCGCGCAATCATATGCACGTTCAGATTCGGTGAGAAATCGTGACGCACCTTCAGCGTCAAAATATCGTCGCTGGTCTTCAGATAGTTCTCGTCGCCAAATCCGAAGTAGCTGTGTCGATTGGCCGGCGCCAAGCCATTGAACAGCCAGGGCAGACCGTAATCCGGCGTGTCGTTTTCCGAAAGATGCACGTAGCTCAACGTAGCCGATGTTTTGGCGTTCATCCCAATCGAAACCGACGGCGCAATTCCGAAACGGCGAATCTCGGCAATATCGCGTCCCGCCACGCCGCCTTCATCGGCCATCACATTGGCTCGAAACGCGGTCCCGCCCAGATGCTCGTCGAGCGGGCTATTCAAGTCGGCCGTCAATCGCCGCGTCAGATCCGTGCCAAACTGCGCCTGTACGTCGACAAACTTCTCCTCGCCGGGAACCTTGCTCTCTTGGTTCACAACGCCGCCCGTCGATCCGCGCCCAAACTGAATGCCCGCCGGTCCCTCCAGCGCCTCCACCTGCTCATAATTGAACGAGTCGCGATAATAGCTGCCAAAGTCGCGAATGCCGTCCAGGAAGATGTCATTGCGCGCCGTAAATCCGCGGATCGTCAGGTTGTCCCCCTGCGCGCCTGCTTCGCCCGCAGCCAGACTGATCCCCGGCACATTGCGCAGCGTATCGCGCAGCGTTGAAAGCCCCTCGTCCTTCATCACGAACTGCGGAACCACGCTCACGCTCTGCGGCGTATCGATCAGCGGCTCGGTGAATTTGTCCATGGTGACGGAATCGGAAACCGCGGCAGTCACAGAGACCGTGTCGCGCGCCTGCACGCCGACCGTCACCGTCGCCGCGTCATCCACGCGATAATTCAGCCCCGTGCCATCCAGAAGAATGCGCAGCGCCTCTTCTTCGCGATAGAGTCCCACCACGCCATGTGAATTGAATCCAGCCAGCGTTCCGTCGGGCAGAACGATCTTTACCGTCAAGCCGGTGGCCTTTTCATACGCGGCGATCGCCTGCTCCAGCGGCCCGGCGGGAATATCGAATCGTTTCAGCGGCAGCGTAGCGGCCGGAGCTCCGCTCACAGCAGGATTCGGTTTCGGCGTCGCCAACGCCGGTCGGGCCGCTCCCATGGCGGCGTAGGTCGCCAGCGTTCCCATCGCAATCCACCCGCGGCCTAATCCGCGCCCTAGCCCGCGCACTGAATTGCTTCCCTGCTTCTTCTTCCGGCTCTTCTGCTTCATGACTCTCCCTAAATCGAACTCAAGTTCAAACTCCGGTTGAAACCGCCTTCGTTGTCCTCGCGCACGCCCGCGAGCGCGCCGCAAGGCGCGCATCACCGGCACACGGAGGAGTGACCTCCTCGGAACAGAACTGGCTTTTTGAAGAATCGGGATCGAGACAGAGAACCGCTGTTGAGTCGGCGAGTAGCCGACCTATAATGCAGACAGCGTACAGCCCACTGGGCTATAGCTCCAGGGTCTCTGCGGTCTCCGCCAAGAGACAATCCGCAGGGCCCTGGCTCCTCTACCTCTTCGTTCCTTCACAAATTGAGAATCAGTTCCGCTTCAACAAATATATACGACAAATTTGGTCCTATATCAATCCTCGCTTAATTTCCGTGCCGAATAGCGAGAAATAGGGACAAGATGAGCAAACCTCTAAACCGAAAAATCGTTACTGTGGGACTGTGAAGCCGTTCCGCTCCCAGGGACAGCCAGCCTGCTTCTTCATGGACCCGGCGCGCCGGCCCCGTCTATATAAAAGAAGCGCGCAAAACTCGCCCGCCCCATGCAAGAGGAGAAGAATGTCGATTGCCGAACAACACGCCGGCCTGATCCTGCCTGGCGCTTCAAGCGCACGCATCGCCGAACCCGAACCAGGCCTGGAGCGCGAAATTCTCGTCCACACCCCCGCGATGATGCTCGTCCGCCATCGCATGCGCAAAGGCTGGCTCGGCGCCGCGCATAGCCACCCTCACGAACAGATGGTCTACGTCATCAGTGGCGCCATCGAAATCAACGTCGCCGGCCAGTCGCATCGCGCAGGTCCAGGCGACAACTTCATCGTCGCATCCAATGCTATGCATCAGGCCACTGCGCTCGAAGACTCGGTCGTGCTCGATGTATTCACTCCAACGCGCGAAGACTACTTGTAGATTTCTGGAATATTCAATGGGCCGTTTCCTTCTGCTCTTCCTTGCATGCCTGGCGGCGATCGCTCCAACGCCAAAAATCTCTGCCGAGAAGCCGCTCCGTTCTCCATGGGATCTCCGCCGCATTCCCCTCACCGATGCGCCGTACGATTGTCCCGCACTCGTTCACATCTCTCCCGATCTCACAACAGACGGTTTCTATTCCGACAGCAAATCGTCGGTCATCGATCCGGTGAAGTGGAAGGCCTACGTCGAATCTTCAGGTCCGATCAAGAATCTAGGCAATCAGGCCGTCGCCGCCGCAGACGCCTATCGCACAACCGGCAGCCGCGCCGCAGCCCAATGCGTCCTCAAGATGTTGACCACTGCCGCCGCAGACGGCGCGCTCACCGGCAAGATGTCCTCTCGTCAGGCCTATTACGTGCAGGGATGGGTCATCGGCGCCTTGGCCATCTCCTATCTGAAGATTCGCGACAGTGGTCTCGTTCACCCTGCAGACGCTGCGTCACTCGCAGAGTGGATGCAGGCAATCGCGCATCAGACAATCCAGTTCTACGACGCCGCCAAGACCAAGCCCGGCGGCGATGCCCAAAACAACCGTGACCAGAACAATCACCTCTACTGGGCCGGCGTCGAAGTCGCGGCCATCGCCATCGCCGCCAACGACCGTGCGATGTTCGACTGGGCCATCGCTGCCTATCGAAACGGCGTCTCCCAGATCACCCCGGAAGGCACGCTGCCGCTCGAGATGCGCCGCGGCCAGCGCGCTCTCCACTATCACCTCTATGCGATCGCTCCGCTCATCTATCTCGCCGAGTTCGGTCAGGACAACGGGCTCAACCTATTCCGCAAAGACCGCAATGCCCTCAGGCGTCTGGTCGATCGCGCCATCGCAGGCCTCGCCGGAAGCGGCTACTTCGATCAGGCCACAGGCATCAAGCAGGACACCCCACATGGTCCGCCCACTGCAGAAGAAATCTCATGGGCGAAGATCTACATCCGCCGCATCCCCAACGCACAAATATCCGGCCTGCTCGCTCAAGCTGGTTCCTTTTCGTATATGTACCTCGGCGGTCTCCCACCCGACTGACCCGACTGAGCTGATTCACAGCATCTGCAGATCAATAGAGCGGGAACGATATGATTGAACAGAGGCTCTGAAGCGAACAGGCTTTCGTACAGACCCATCGCCCGGATGGCGAAACTGGCAGACGCAGCGGACTTAAAATCCGCAGACCTTAAACGGTCGTGGGGGTTCAAGTCCCCCTCCGGGCACCATCTTCAACGCATTGAACATGGCGAATGCGCCATTCGCGCGTGCTTGGCGCCGCTCGGTTGGCTTCGGTCCGCCGCTTAAACCGCCAGCACCGTTTGAGTGAACAACTGCTTCCAAGAAACTTGAACTCCGGCCGCTTTTGTGACACTGCGAAAAGTGTACGGTGCGCTCTCTCCCGCTCCTTCGATCACGATAATCTCGTGCCATTCCGATCTCCTGAGGAGGCACAAGATCCGATGTTCATGCATTCAGGGTTCACTCTCTTTGGTCCTACGCACTTGGCAATCCTCTGCGCCGTGCCGGCGCTGGCGGGCGCGCTTAGTTGCGCACATCGCCGATTTCCGGCGGCGAGAGATTTCCTGCGACTAGGGTTCGCGACGATCCTGCTCATGGACAACGCGGTCTACTACGGATGGCAAATCTGGCGCCACAATCTGACATTTCCCGATCACATGCCATTCGAACTCTGCGATGCGTCGATGGCCCTTACGGTACTCAGCCTGTTTCTTTTGCGACCGCTCCTGTTTGATCTCGCGTACTACTGGGCGTTGGCGGGGGCTTCGATGGCATTGCTGACGCCCAATTTGCTGGAGACCTTTCCATCGTTTGGCGCGGTGCAGTTCTTTCTGTCGCACGGACTGACGGTGGCAGGCGTGCTGTACCTCGTGTGGTCGGGACAGGCCAGCCCAAGACCCTGGTCGGTGGCGCGCGCCATGGTGGGAGTCAATGTCTTTGCCGCTCTAGTGGGTCCGTTCGATTACTTGTATAAGACCAACTACTTTTACCTTCGTTCCAAGCCTGCCAATCCATCGCTGCTGGATTTTCTTGGCCCCTGGCCTATCTACATCGCCGGCACGGAAATTGTGACGCTGGTATTGTTCCTGTTGCTCTATCTGCCCGTACAAAATGCGCGCCAGATCAAATCTGTCGCAACCGAGGCGGTCTCTGCATAGAGTTGCGCCATGACGCAACCGAAGCCGAACGCCGTAACCGATGAACGGAAGCGAACGTTCTCGCTACGTCAGGCCGTTTGGCTAACTAATGCGGGGTTGTTGAAGAGTTTTAAGCGCGACATAACCACCTCTCTGACAGCGTCCACGACGGAAGGCAGAATCTTGTAAGGAACGACTTCTTCTGGCTTTGCCGCCAGACCTCTTTCCAACCCACGGCGCCAGGCGACCCGCACCTCTGTGTTGATATGGACAATCCCGATGCCGGCTGCAATCGCCCTGCGAAAATCATCGTCGTTTGTTCCTGATCCGCCGTGAAGTGTCAGGTGCACGCCGGCAGCTTGCTTAATGGCTGCGATTCGCTCAATATCGAGGTGCTGCTTTACTTCGCCTCGAACCATGCTGCGCGACATGCCATGCATGTTCCCGACGGCTGGCGCCAGGATATCGACCCCAGTTTCTTTGACGAATCGGCGCGCCTCCTCCGGCTTAGTCAGCCCTTTTGAGGGATCGGGCATCACGTCATGAATCTCGGAGCCGCTTCCAATATCGCCAATTTCTCCCTCAATCAGAATGGAAGGATTAATTGCTTTTAGAGCGGAGACAGCCTCTCGGGTTTGGCGAATATTCTCTTCGAAGGGCAGCGCAGAAAGATCAAAGACAATCGAGTCGAATCCTGCCTTTGTCACTTCCAGCGCGCTGGCAAGCGAATGGGTGTGGTCCGCATTGAGAAAGACCGGAAAGTCGTATTCATCGCGCAGGCTCTTGACCAGCGCTGCGATCTGCTTGACTCCCATAAAGGCCCGTTCGCCCTCCGATGCGCCGATAATCACAGGCATTTTCAGCTCTTGGGCAGCGGTGAACACGGCCTTCACAAGGGCCAGATCGGACACGTTGAAATGCCCGACCGCGACGCCCTGTTGTTGAGCCTGCTGTAAAACGTCCTTCAGCTTGTGCATGAGACTACGCCTCCATCACGGTTACGTTTTGTGGGCCAGCATTCACTTTCCACACGTGAGAAATAACCGCATCGGTGAATCGCCAAACAGCCTACTTTTTGCCTGGCAACTCTACGTGGCCGCCAAACTGGAATCGCATTGCGGAGAGAAGCTTGTCTTGATAGCCTGCCTCACCGCGTGAACTGAATCGCGCATAAAGCGCCGCGGATAGCACTGGCGCCGGCACGCCTTCGTCAACGGCGGCGTGGATGGTCCAGCGTCCTTCGCCAGAGTCCGAGACTCGTCCCTCAAACTTCGATAAATTGGGATCGTCCACCAGCGAAGCCGCGGTGAGATCAAGGAGCCACGATGCGATGACGCTTCCACGACGCCACACCTCGGTGATGTCGCGCAGGTTCAACTCATACTGATAGTGCTGTGGATCGCGCAACGGAGTTGTTTCTGCGTTCACCTCAGCCTTCTGTTTGCCGATGTTGGCGTGATGCAGGATTCCGAGTCCCTCGGCGTATGCCGCCATCAGTCCATATTCAATGCCATTGTGCACCATCTTGACGAAGTGGCCGGCGCCGTTGGGGCCGCAGTGCAGGTATCCCGATTCTGCTGTGCCACCGACTCCGTCTCGGCCCGGCGTACGGGGAATATCGCCAATCCCCGGCGCCAATTGCTTAAAGATTGGATCGAGTCGACCGACGACATCCGTCTCTCCTCCGATCATCATGCAATAGCCCCGTTCCAGGCCCCAGACTCCGCCGCTGGTTCCCACATCCACGTAATGAATTCCCTTCGGCGCCAGCTCCTGGGCCCGTCGTTGGTCGTCGATGTAGTAGGAGTTCCCTCCATCAATCAGCGTGTCTCCAGCTTCGAGATAAGGGATGAGATCCGAGATCGTCTTGTCCACCACCGCGGCCGGCACCATGAGCCAAATGGCCCGAGGTTTTTGGAGCTTCTGCACGAACTCCTGGAGAGAAGAGGCTCCGGTCGCCTTCTCCCGCGCAAGCTCTTCGACGGCCTTCTGCGACATATCGAACACAACGCAATCATGTCCACCCTTCAGAAGCCTCCGCACCATATTGGCGCCCATCCTGCCCAGACCAACCATCCCAAGTTGCATGAATTCACTCCTCCTAGGATTGATTCTCTCCGCGCGGGGGTGGTTTCGGTCCCACCGCGCGAATTTCTTAAATAATTCAGTAAATTAACGTCGCCGATGATTGCTCAGCAGGACGTCGTGGGCTTCTGGCTCGCCAAATCCCAAGGCGCTCGAATCAGCTTCAATCTCGATCGAGATCGAAGCTTGAGGCCGGACGCTTTGGAGAGCGATCATACTTCCATTTTCCCAAGAAGTGAATCGATTTTCTGCGCATGAAGCGTTTGATTTGATAGGATGCGCTTCGACATCGAATCCGTCTCCCGGAGCCTCTCGTGCGGAAAATCTTTCTGTCTGCTCTTCTCGTTGCCTCGTTGCGTTTTTGCTTCTCTCAAACCAACTTGCCCGCGCCGGCGCCGCCTCCCACAGAAGAGCAGATCAAAGCTGCCGCCGCAATGCCTTTTCGCGATCCAGACTTGCCTACTGAGCAGCGCGTCGACGATCTCGTGAAGCGGCTCACGCTGGAGGAAAAGGTCTCGCAGCTCATCGATCGAGCCAACGGGATTCCTCGCCTTGATATTCCCGCTTACAACTGGTGGAACGAAGGACTGCACGGCATTGCGCGCTCAGGATACGCCACACTCTTTCCCCAGGCCATCGGCAACGCGGCGACATGGGATGCTCCCCTGCTCCAGCAGATTGGAACCGTAGTTTCCACCGAGGCGCGCGCCAAGTACAACGACGCGATCGAGCACGGGAATCATGATCGCTATTATGGGCTAACTATCTGGTCGCCGAACATCAATATCTTTCGCGATCCTCGCTGGGGCCGCGGCCAGGAGACCTACGGCGAAGATCCGTTTTTGACCAGCCGTCTCGGCGTCTCTTTCGTCAGAGGCATTCAAGGCGACGACCCTAAATATTTCCGCGCCATCGCGACGCCCAAACACTACGCGGTGCACAGCGGCCCCGAATCAACGCGGCACAAGGTAGATGTCGATCCGACCGACCATGATCTGTGGGACACCTATCTGCCCGCGTTTCGCGCGACGATCACCGAAGGCAAAGCCGATTCGATCATGTGCGCGTATAACCGCGTGGACAAAGACCCCGCCTGCGCCAGCAAGATGCTGCTCGGCGATATTCTTCGCACCGACTGGGGATTCAAGGGATTCGTCACCTCCGACTGCGATGCGATCGACGACTTCTCGCAGGCGAACGGTCATCACTACTCCGCCGATCACGCGGCCGGCTCTGCGGCCGGAGTTCTCGCGGGAACCGACACCGACTGCGGAACCGCGTATCTCGCGTTGACCGACGCAGTGCATCGCAATCTGATCACAGAGGCGCAGATCGATGTATCGGTGAAACGGCTCTTCACAGCCCGCATGAAGCTTGGCATGTTCGATCCTCCCGCCAAAGTTCCATACGCATCAGTTCCCTTCTCTCAAGTGAATTCGCCTGAGGATGCGTCGCTGGCGCTGCGCGCGTCTCGCGAGTCGATGGTGCTGCTCAAGAACGAAGAGCACTTTCTGCCGCTGAAACCCGAAGCTGGGAAGACGATCGCGGTGATCGGACCGCTTGCGGCGTCGCGTCTCGCGCTCGAAGGCAATTACAACGCGATTCCGCTTCATCCGATCCTGCCGATCGACGGCATCGAATCTGAGTTCGGTCATCAGCATGTCCTTTATGCGGAAGGCTCGCCATACATCATGGGCGGCGAAGTTCCGGTTCCTCGCACGATGCTGCGGGCTTCAACCGATTCGACCGTGGAAGGCTTGCAGGCCGAGTACTTCGCCAAGCCGAGCGTTGATGGAGCGCCCGAGATGGTGCGCATTGACAAAGAACTAGACTTCGATTGGGCTTTTGCGAACCCTGTTCCGAGCCTGTCCGCGGACTCGACCAACCAAAGCTTCGCTGTGCGTTGGACAGGCGCGATCAAAGCGCCGGTTGCCGAGACCGATAACTTCCAGGTTCGTCTTCCCTTCTGCTATCCATGCGACGGCAAGGTGAAGTTCGCGATTTATCTTGACGGCAAGCCGCTGGAAGCTGCCGCGCCGCAGGAGACGCCTGGTCATCTGCCGCCGAGCGGGCGCAACTTCGGCGCGATCCAGCGCTACGCGATTCCCTTTGCGGACACGCGTCCTCACGCACTGCGCATTGAGTACATCCAAAGCGCGCGGATTCCAAGCAGCGGTCTGGTTTTTGAGTGGAGCCCGCGGCACGAGCTGCTTCAGGACGAAGCGGTCGAGACAGCGAAGAAGGCTGATGTAGTTGTAGCGTTTGTCGGCCTTACGGCACGGCTGGAAGGCGAAGAGATGAAGGTCGACGCCAAGGGATTTGCAGGCGGCGATCGCACTGATATTGTTTTGCCGGATGTGCAGCAGGAGCTGTTAGAAGCTGTCGCCAAGACCGGCAAGCCGATGGTCGTCGTTTTGCTCAACGGCAGCGCGCTCGCGGTGAACTGGGCGCAGCAGAATGCTAAGTCGATTCTCGAAGCCTGGTATCCGGGACAAGCTGGCGGCGAAGCGATTGCGGAGACGCTGAGCGGAAAGAACAATCCTGCGGGCCGATTGCCGGTGACCTTCTATGCCAGCGTCGATCAGTTGCCGCCGTTCGAGGATTACTCGATGGCGAATCGGACTTATCGCTACTTCAAGGGCAAGCCGCTGTTTGCGTTTGGCGATGGCTTGAGTTACACGACGTTCGAATATGCGAATCTTAAGGTCTCGAAGGAGAAGCTACGCGCAGGCGAGACTCTTGCAGTTGAGGCTGACGTGAAGAACACGGGCTCATCCGCCGGAGATGAAGTCGCTGAGCTGTATCTTCGTTCGCCGCAGACTGCGCTGGCGCCGAAGCATGCGCTTGCCGGATTCAAGCGTGTTCATCTCGATGCGGGCGAGTCGAAGCATGTGACCTTCGAGCTCAGCCCGCGGACTCTTTCGCAGGTGGATGAGAAGGGCGACCGCGCGGTGGTTGCGGGCGCATATCAGGTCGCGATTGGCGGATCGCAGCCGGATGGAGATGCGGCGAGCGGAGTTCGCACAATGGACTTCAGCATTGTTGGATCGCAGCCGATTCCGCGTTAGGACTAGCCGTCCAGGCAATGGCCTCGCGTGGCGTTTCGACATGTTCTACGCGGTTGCACGTGGAACATTTGTGAGAAGCGCCACGCGTGTTTCGAACGATTGCGAAGAATTGCGGCGTTCACTTTTTCACAGTCCCACAGTCTCACAGCCCAAAACGAGGGGGGGTGGGCGACTTTCCGGTTTCGACCGAATCAAGCGTCCCGCGCCTATGCCGGCTCGCAGTGGTTGTTAACGCTTTGACGGCTCGGCGGCGCGATGCAATCGAAGAGATAATTGGGGCGCGTTTTGGCTCGCTATTGACGCGTTGATTGACATTCAATGGCGCATTTTGGCGCCGTAAAAACTGTGAGACTGTGAAACTGTGGTTTGAACGAGTGTTGATGGCGCGAGGTTTGCGCGGGATTTCTCACGGCTTCACAGTTTCACAGTGTTTCTTTTTGCGAGCAGTTCCGTATGAGGCCGGCGGGCGTCATGAAAGGCGCAGTCGGCGACGATGATGTTTTTCATGGATGAGTTTCCGACGGAGCGGAGGCTTTCTCTATTGTGGGAAGATTTGGGGTAATTTTTCGCAAAGGGGCTGGCGAAGGAAAACAGAGATTTGCTACCCGATTCGCTCCAACAACGTGACCCTGACGGTTTGCCCAGTCGACTTGCCGATGGCGCGTAAAGTCTCCGCCTTGATGGGCAGTTTATGATTGCCATCGCCCAATGCCATGAACGAGCTCTGGATTGGGTGACCATCCACAGTTGCTTTGACTTTCACGAGGCCGCGCGTTTTGAAAAAGGAGGCGGATTCAGGCCAGATGACATAGGTCCAGCCGCCAGGCTTGGAGCTCTTGAGTATCTCTGCCGTAAACGACTTGTTTAGCATTGGCTGTCTCCTTTCAGCGCCTGCCGCTCGGGCCGCTCCGCTTCCCGGGCTCATTGATATGACGCACAGTCTATCGCTCAATCGACATTCGAGAGCAAATTTGAATTCGGCGACGCCCTGTCCCTGTTTCTAGAGATACAAGGATGACACGGCATTGGAAACGTTGAGGGCTGTTGAGGACAGGACGGCACGGTCTGCGCGTCCTCTAGGTTCGTGGCTTCCCTCCTTGCCGCAAAAGACGCGGCAAGGATAGGGCGCCCAGATTAGGTGCGAACAATGCTGCGGGGCGTCGGGTCAGGAGTAGCGGCCAACGCAGGATCGCAAAAAACAACCGCAGATCCCTCCACTTCGTCGTCCGCTCTCGCGGATGGCTTCAGTCGAGCCGACAGGTTCTGGGTTATGACAGCCGTCGGTTGAGTCGTCTTTCTATTGAGGACTCCGGAAGTTGATGTTTTCGCCGTCCAGTTTGTATTCGGCGGAGCACTCGTCGCCGCCGCAGATCATGGTTTCGCCGGCGCAGAGCTGACGGCGCGTGATGAGGCCCATGGTTCCGCAGCGGGGACAGGACATCACCGCTACGTAAGGATTTTGCGCATTGCCGAGCTTGGTTTGGTTCTCTAAGACAAATACGGTGCCCGGGTCCATTCGTTCCGGGATCCATTCTTCTAAATATTGCAAGTCAGCTGCTGACATCCTGCCCTCCGTGAATTTGACGTGACAGAGCGGCGAAGATCATCCTTGCCGTTCTGCGATCCAACAACAGCAGGCTGCGAATGACGCGACTGGAAACGATTTCGTCTTCAGTCGAAGTTCAGTTTTGCTGGAGGCCGGGCTGTGCGTCAATGAGAAATAAGCGCTTACCAGTATCGAACCGGGTACTTCGGCGCCCACAAAGGTGGGAATTTATTTTTGCGCAGTCTCTTTGCCTTTCGACTCGGCGGAGACATCGATGTCGCGATAGGTTTCCATGTTGCGCAAGATCGCTTCGACGTACTCACGCGTTTGCGTGAACGGAATCGACTCGATGAACTCATCCATGCCGTGATAGGGGCCCTCGGCTTCCCAATCGGAGACGCGCTCCTCTCCGGCGTTGTAGGCGGCCAGCGCGTACTCGGTGACGCCGCCGAAGTGGTCGAGGTTATGGCGCAGATAGCGCGTGCCGAGGCGAATGTTGGTCTCGGGATCGAGAAGCTGATAGGTCTCAAAGTGCGCAATTCCCTCTTCGCGGGCCATCGCCTTGCCGACCGAGGGGAGAAGCTGCATCAGGCCCCAGGCGTTGGCGTAGGAGACGGCTGCGGGGTTGAACTCCGACTCCTGACGAATCAGAGACGCGACGAGATACGGATCGAGACCGTTCTTCGCCGACTCGGCTTTGATCGTGTCCCAGTAGGGCTCGGGAAAAAGAATGCGCCAATACACCAGCGGAATCGCGGTGATGGACGCGGTGGACGCGTAGGGCAGCGCACGTTTCAGAGCGCGCATGGCGCGATATGTCTCTCCGAACGATGCGTAGATCTGCGCTTCGGCCAGGGCGCTCCAGGAGCCGGAGTCGGGATCGGCGGCGATCTCGCGCGGGATATATTCGTTCAGTCCTGCGTTGGCCAGCAGACGCGCTTTGGCGAGATGCTCGCTGTCTTCGGGGAAGCTGTCGTCGAGCGACGGCAGTTCGGGCGCCTTGAGATTGTCGACCTCGGGATCAGCTACGGCCTCGGTTGCTCCGAGCTGGCTGAGCCGTTGGCGCGCCATCTGCGCGTAGAAGAAGTGTTGATAGGCGCGCACGATGGCCTTGTAGCTGGCCACGGCTTCGGCGGGCTTGTGGTCTTGGGTTTCGTAGAGGCGCGCGCGCCAGTAGAGCGCGGCGACTGTCTCGTTGGCGGTTGGATAGAGATGAATCTGGTCGTCGAAGATGCGTTCGGCGTCGGCGTAGAGGCCCTGCCGGTAGTTGAGCCAGGCTGCGCGCCAGTGGGCGCCTGGGGAGTTTTTGTACTGCGGAAAATGCGCAGAGAGATAGCTGTAGTATTCGGCGGCCTTGGCGTAGTCGCGCGAGAGCAGATACATGTTGCCGCTGGAGAACAGCGCCTCGGCAAGCCACTCGCTCTGCGGGAAGCGGGTCTCCATGTCGGCTACGATGCGCTGCTGCTCGGCGGAGTCGTTGCGGCTGCGCGCCAACTCCATCAACAGATAAGAGCGGCGGGCACCGTTGTCGTCGGGCGTATCGGGCAGGGCCGCGGCTTCCGCAACGGTCAGCTTTTTCAACTTCAGCTCGCAGGCCGCGGCGGCGACAGTGAAGTTTGCACGCATGGACTCGGGCACAGAGGCGTGGCGGGCCAGCGCACGGTATTGATCCTCGGCTAGAGAAAAACGGCCGGCGTTGTAGTAGGCGTCGGCCAGGCTGCGCAGTTCCTGCGCGGTCAGCAGTGTTTCGGCGCCAGTCGCCGTCAGCCGTGCGCGCGCGACCTCGGCCTCGGGGCTGAGCGGATGGTTGACGAGCACATCTTTAAAGAGGCGATTGGCCTCGTCGGTCTGGTCCTGCGCCAGTGCGACCTGGGCTTTGGCGAGCTGGTAGCCTGAGCGGTCGACGGCAGCGGTATGAGCTCCGGCCGTGAGCACGCGCTCGGCGCCGGCCGCGTCGTGCATCGCCAGCAGGACTGTGGCTTCGAGTTCCGGCGCTTCGACCACGAAGACGCTCTCGGGATATTTCTGCACGAAGGCGTGCAGGAGAGCTTCGGCGCCGGCTTCATTGCCGGCCTCATGCTCGGAACGGGCGGCGAGAAAATCAGCGTAGTCGGCGACGACGTCGCTGGCCTGCCGAGCCAGGCGCAGGCTGTTGGTGGCCTCGGCAAAACGGCGGTCGGTCAAATAAGCGTGGCCGAGCGCAAGATACGCCGCCGCGGCTGCATCGCCGGTATGTTTCTGCGCGAAACCTGTCACGCCGGCGTAAGCTGCGGGGGTCCTCATGGTGGCCAATTGCTGCGCCATGGGACGCAGCTCGGCGGAAGCGACAAACGCCTTCTTGATGCGGATCGCACGCTGCGAAGGACGGCGCTTGCGGCGCGCGCTTATGCGCGACGATCGACTCCTGGTTTTCCCAGTGGTTTTTTTGGTCGTTGAGCTTTTGGTCGAGGGGCCCTGCGATGCGGAACCGGTTTGCGACTTGGCCGCCGGCTTTGCCGTAGATGTGGAATCGGAGCTCTGGGCGGCGCACAGCATAAGCGACAACAATCCTGCCGTGGCGCCCGCAATCATTCGGGTTCGCAACCGCGCAGGAAAAGACGAGGGGAGGCGCTTCATAGAATCACTTTAAGCGCATTTCAACCTCAGGGACAGTACCGAACCAGCAGCGTCACCCACCTCAGGTCATGCAGGGAAACCGACTTCACGCGGCGCTGCTTCGCGAGGGGGCGGCTTGGTCTCTCCAACCGGCATCCTTTACACTACGGTTACGGGCCTGAACGGGACAGTCAGTCCGTTTCCCCGCGAATTTCCGCATCCAACTCCGATGGCGACCATCCAACCAATTGCAGAGAACGAGCAGCACCCCGACGTAGCACTGGTTGCACGCGTACGTGGGGGAGACATCTCTGCGTACGACACGCTCGTCCGCAAATACGACCGGCAGGTCTTCCGGATTGCGCAGCATATTACGCAAAACCGCGAAGACGCTGAGGACGTGGTGCAGGACGCGTTTTTGAAGGCGTACGAGAAACTGGACCAGTTCCAGGGAAACTCGAAGTTTTACACATGGCTGGTACGGATCGCGGTCAACGAAAGCCTGATGCGGCTGCGCAAGCGGCGCACAGGGAGAATGGTTTCGATCGACGAAGATGTCGAGACCGAAGAAGGCAGCGTTCCGCGCGACCTGGCGGACTGGGCGCCCGATCCGGAGCAGAATTATACCCAGGCCGAATTGGCGGAGATCCTGCGCAAGACCATTCAGGGACTGCCGCAGGGATTTCGCGTAGTGTTTGTTTTGCGCGATGTGGAAGGACTTTCGACGGAAGAGACCGCGGAGACGCTCGGTTTGAGCGTGCCCGCTGTCAAATCGCGGCTTTTGCGCGCGCGGCTGCAGTTGCGCGAGCGCTTGACCCGCTACTTTCGCAGAAAGAAGGCTGGTGAGAAGTGACCTGCACTGAGTTTTTGGCCCAACTTGACGACCTGATCGATGACGTTGTCACCACGCAGATGCGCGCCGATCTGCAAGAGCATCTGCGCGGCTGCGACCATTGCGAGGTCACTCTGAACACCACGCGCAAAACGATCCAGATCTATCGCTCGCATGAGATCTATGAGCTTCCGACGGGCCTGCGCGAGCGTCTGCATAAGGCCATTATGGAGCGGTGTAAGAAGGGCTGCTGACGGCGCTGTAATTACGGCGCGAGTCAATTCGTGGCTTGAGGCCGAACTACTGCAACAACCCGAACTCGGCTACGCTGTTCGGGGTTCCCACAAATACTTTCCCGTTTACGATCATGGGCGTGATGAACTTGTTGCCTGCGCCGAACTGGTCGCGGTTGTTTGCGGCCTGGTTGCTGTTGTAGAGCTCCTGCAGGTTCGTCGCATTGAAGGCATGCAACACTGCCGGCGATGCGTTCTCGACGGCCCAGACGATTCCGTTGGAAGTTCCATTAGCGCTGATGGCGGGCGTTGTTCCCGGATACTGGAACGTATTGCTGCTCTGCATGGCTGCGGTGGTGGCGAGCTTGGCGTTGGCGATGGGAAACGCCTTGAGATTGTCGTTCACAGCGCCGTAGTAGACGGTGTTGTTGAAGTAGGCGGGCATGGAAAAGACGCTGCCGATCGCGCCGGAGATCTCCTGATAGATGGCGCTGTCGTTTTGCGAGCTGAACTTGCCCATCGAGTCGCGATTCACGACGTAGATACGCGAATCCTTGCCTGCGCCGACGGCGAGATGATGCACCGCGCCTGCCGAATCCTGCAGATCGGGCAGGACGAGAGCGCCGCCGGAGCCGAGATCCTCGTCGCCCGCCGACTCGGCAACTGTATTCGAAGTTTCGAAATAATCTGCGGCGGTCAGGCTGCCGCCGCTGGTCGAGACCTTCATGAACGCATTGCCGTAGTCGCCGCTTGTCGGAAGGCTATTGGCGTTCAATGTTGTGTCGAAGGTTCCGTTGGCGTCGAGGAAATAGATGTTCCCGCTCGTATCCGCGGCGAGTCCCGATCCTGCCATCCAGATGGAGCCTTCGCTGCCGTTCGGCGTCAGGTTCAGCACCGCGGTCTGGGCGAGCGTCGACTCGCTGTAAGCCATCAGCCATCCGGTATACGGGCCGCTGTCGCAGTGCGAGGTCCAGCCCAGATAGAGGACGCCGTTCAGCAGCAGGATTCCGGCGCGCTCCGCATATTGCGCCGGATCGAAGACCACGTTGCCGCCCGAACTGTTGGCGCCGGTTCCCGGATAGGTTGCGGCGATCTCGGTAGGGCTGCCGGAGAGCTCCGCCCCGGTCGTGATGTCGAGCGCGTGGAGCCGCTGGTGATAGTGGCCTGATGAATCCTCGGTCATGCCGACGACGAAGATGGTTCCATTGGCGCCCGCCTTGCGATCGATCACCGGCGTCGACGTGATGCCGATCTCCGGCGTGATCTGGCTGCAGTCGTGATCATCGCTTGTCGTCTCTCCGCTTCCTAGAACCGATGTCTTCCAAAGCTGCGTTCCGGAGTCTGCGTCGAAGGCATACACGCTGTCGTGCTCGCTGACCGCATAGAGCACGTTGTGCGATTGTCCGGCGATCGACAACGCGGATAGATATAACGGTTGCGCGTCAACATGGCCGTCGACCGCCAGGGTCCGAATCAGACCGAACTGGGCGGATGTCACGTTGCTCGTAGTCAGCGTAGTTTCGCTGGGATTCAGGCCTGTCCGCGCAACGTCGACGTGGTAGGTCGTGATGTCGACCGTCGAAGTCGAGGGTGGCGATGGCGGAGTTGGCGGCGTGGGAGGGGTCGGCGGATTGGAGGAAGCCGCCGCGATCGTCAGCGAGACGGACGCGGTGTGCTTTGCAAGCCCGGAGTTTCCCGTGAAGACAAGGGTCGCCGTGCCGGCCACTGCACTGGATGCAGCGGTAAGACTCACCTGCTGCGACGCTCCGACGGCGAGCGACAACGTCGACGGCGACAGGGTGACGCCGGTTGGCGCTCCTGCCGCAGACACGCTGACCGTGCCGGAAAAGCCGGAGATGGCCGTGGCCGAAATGCTGATGGTTTGCGCTGCGCCGCCGGCAGTGATGCTGGCGCTGGCCGGCGTGGCCTGTAATGAGAAGTCGGATTTGTTTGTGACAGTGCCCGAACCGCAGCCTGCGATCCACAGCACTGGTAAGGCAGTCAGGACGATGACGCGCTTGCACGCTTTCCCGAATCGGCGCATGGGTCTTTCACCTTGCTCTTACTTGTCGCTTAGATGCGGGTTCCAGGCTGGCGATAGAGCGTGGATCGACCGTCTTAGAACTCTGGTAAAAGAAAGGAACCAAAGCAGATCGACTTCATGATAGCGGGTTTGCGCCGTGCATGGGTTAAACCACGCTTAGAAGAAGTAACTTTGGGCAGGTTTCCAACCACAACTTTCCTCATAAAATGCGGTCATTGCCTAAGGGCGGACAATGCGCGGAGCAATACTTGGGTCAGGGCGCGGGTCAGGTCTTGGCTCGGGACCCTGAAGATCGACCTTTGAACCGAAACATTTCGGACATCCGGGATTTTCTTATGCACTTGTTGCAGCGATCATTGACCGTTCTCGTATGTCTTAGCCTTGCGGCGCCTCCGGCGCCCGGCTGGTCACAGAGCTCGAATGCGGCTTCCAGCGCCAACGGCAAGCACCCCGCGTCCAAGACACGTCCGGCGTATCAATCGGGCGAATTGCAGGGCGATGCACGTATTCTGCATGCTCTGAATCGCTTCACGTTCGGCCCGCGCCCGGGCGATGTCGAGGTCGTTCGTTCGATCGGTCTCGACAACTGGTTCGAGCAGCAGCTTCAGCCGGCAAGCCTCGATCTGACGGATCTCAATGCTCGCCTCGCCGAGTTCCCTGCCATGCAATGGAACCCCGAGGACTTGCTCTTCCGGATGCCGAGCAATGCAATCATCCGCCAGGCAATCGACGGCAAGGGGCCGATCCCCGATCGCGGCGTATGGCACGCTATCTACGAAAACCAGATTTATCGCGTCTCCCAAAAGAAACAAGAAAAGGCGCAGCAGAAGGCCCCGCCGGCGGCGGGCCCGACGAGCCTGGCGGCGTCCGCAGCAGGCGCGATGAATGCGGCATCGCCTACGCAGCGTGAAGTGGAAAAGGCGGAGAATCCTACGCCGATGACGCGCGATCCTGATCCCTTCCAGGCGAACCGCAATGACAACGGCGCGATGATGGCGGCTAATGCGCCGATGGCTCCGCCTCCGCCAGCATTTTCGCCCGAACAAATCGGCGCCGTGTTGAATCTTCCTCCGCAACAACGCGTCTATCGCGTGGCGACGATGCAGCAGCCGGAGTTTGACGACTTTTTCAAATCGCTGAAACCGATGCAGCGCGTGCAGCTCGATGCCGGCCTGACGCCGGATGAACGCGAAGTGGTCGGAGCGCTGGAGAATCCGGAGCGGCTTGTGGTTGAAGAACTCGTCGCCCAGCGGCTCACCCGCGACATCTACTCAAGCGCGCAGTTGCAGGAGGTGATGGCCGACTTCTGGATGAATCACTTCAACGTCTATCTGCGCAAGAACGAGGCGACGCCGTATTACCTTGTCAGCTTTGAACGCGATGTGATCCGGCCGCACGCGCTGGGCAAGTTTGAGGACCTGCTGGAAGCGGTGGCGCACAGCCCGGCGATGCTGATCTATCTCGATAACTCCGAGAGCATCGGGCCTAAGTCAATTGCGGCCGAACGCGCGGAGATGGCGGCCGCGCGCAGACCGGGCAATCAGAAAAAGAAGCCGGAAGGCCTGAACGAAAACTACGCGCGCGAGCTGATGGAGCTGCACACCGTGGGCGTGAACGGCGGCTACACGCAAGCCGATGTGACGCAGGTGGCGCGCATACTCACAGGCTGGACGGTGGAGCGCCCGCAGCGTGGCGGCGGATTCGAGTTCGATCCCAATCGCCACGAACCTGGGACCAAGAAGGCTCTCGGGGAGAAGTTCAAAGACCAGGGCGAAGAAGAAGGACGCGAGCTGTTGCACTTTTTGGCGACGCGCCCGGCGACGGCGCAGTTCATCTCGCGCAAGCTAGCCATTCGCTTTGTGAGCGACGATCCTCCGCAAGCTTTGATCGACCGCATGGCGGACACATACCTTTCGAGCGGAGGCGACATCTCCGCGGTGCTACGCACGATGTATCACTCGCCGGAGTTCTGGTCGACCGGGATCTATCGCACGAAGGTCAAGACGCCGCTCGAGTATGTGGTCTCCGCAGTCCGGGCGAGCAATGCGAATATTCAGAACCTGCGCCCGGTGGCGAATGAGTTGCGCACGCTGGGCATGCCGCTCTATCAGTGCGTTCCGCCAACCGGCTACAACTGGCAGGCCTCAGCATGGGTCAGCACCGGCGCACTGGTGGATCGCATGAACTTCGCGCTTGGGCTGGCTGCGAACCGCCTGCAAGGCATCACGACCGCATGGGAACCGTCCGATGACGATAGTCCCGCGTCTGTGCTCACCGCGCAGACGCCAAGCCCGGAGTCGGAGGAAGCGCGGCTGGAATCGTCCTTGATTGCAGGCGGCATCAGCGAATCAACGCGGGCCGCGGTGCTGCAGCAGTTTCAGCAGCAGGCGGCGCAAATGCAGCCGGTCTCGGCGCAAAATCCGCAAAATTTGCACGCGCAGGCAGTCAATCTTGAACGCGAAGACCAGGTGCTTGCAGGGCTCTTGATCGGCTCGCCCGAGTTTCAGCGCCGCTGAAGGAGTAAGTTTTATGCAGATGAATCGGCGTTTTTTTCTACGGAACGGCGCTTTGGCCGTCGCAGGCACGACAGCGATTCCGAGTTTTCTGGTGCGCTCTGTGCTGGCGCAGACTGCAACGTTGCCGAATCGCCGCCTCGTCGTGATCTTTCAGCGCGGCGCCGCCGATGGCTTGAATATCGTCGTGCCGTACCGCGAGAAAAACTACTACTCGATGCGGCCGAGCATCGCGATTCCGCAGAATCAGGTAGTCGATCTGGATGGATTTTTCGGACTGCATCCATCGCTGGCGTCGTTCAAACCGCTCTACGAACAGGGGCATCTGGCCGTTGTGCACGCGGTCGGATCGCCGGATATGTCGCGTTCTCATTTCGACGCGCAAGATTATATGGAGTCGGGCACGCCGGGCCTGAAGAGTACGCAGGACGGATGGCTCAACCGCGCGTTGCAGGCCGAAGATGCGCACTGCCAATGTACGCATACGCCATTTCGGGCTGTGTCGCTGGGCGCGGACGTGCCGCGCACGCTTGCCGGCGCCGTGCCTTCGATCGCTCTCAGCAATCTGAACAACTTCAACGTCGGCGGCCGCGGGCCTGCGCCTTCGCCGGCTGCGAGCGCGTTTGAAGCGATGTACGGCGATAGCGGCGATCGCATCTTTCATCCTGCCGGCGAGGAGACTTTTGAAGCGGTCAAGATGCTGCGTGCAGCGAATCCCGGCCAATACACGCCGAGCGCGGGCGCCGACTATCCGAACTCCGAGTTCGGCAACAACATGAAGCAGATCGCGCAGCTCCTGAAGGCAAACCTCGGCGTCGAGGCTGCATTCACTGACGTGAGCGGGTGGGATACGCATCAGAACCAGGGCAGCGTGAATGGCCAGCTCGCCAATCGCCTGAAGGATTTCTCCGATAGCATCGCAGCGTTCTGGCGCGATCTCGGCGACAGCGCGGGCAATGTGACGCTGGTGACGATGTCGGAGTTTGGACGCACTGCGCGCGAGAACGGAACGGGCGGCACCGATCACGGACACGCGAACGCGATGTTTGTGCTGGGTGGCGAAGTAAAGGGCGGCAAGGTCTACGGCAAGTGGCCGGGGCTCGACAACGACCAGCTTAACGAGGGTCGCGACCTTACGCTGACGACTGATTATCGCGCGGTGCTGGGCGAAGTGGTCGCGCGGACACTTGGCGCGGGCAATCTGGAGACGGTGTTTCCCGGCGCGCGGCTGGCGCCGAATAGTTTTCTGCGGCTGGTGTGAAGGGACAGTTCACAGTTCTTAGTTCACAGTTCGTAGTTTTTAGGTCGTGATTCCTGTACCTGCTTTTCACTCGGCGCGTAGGGCTTCGGTTGGATTGACGGACGCTGCTCGGCGCGCGGGCAAGAAGCTCGCCACAAGAGACGCCGCTCCCAAGAGCAATCCCACGGCGGCCAGCGTCGGAATGTCCCAGGCATGCACGCCAAAGAGCAGTTTGCCCATCGCCATCGAAGCGCCGACGGCGCACAGCAGTCCGATGCCGACGCCCAATCCCGTCAACCATCCCGCCTGCCGCATCACCATTCTGTACACGGCCACGCGCTGAGCGCCCAGCGCCATGCGCACGCCGATCTCGCGCGTCCGTTGACTCACGGAATAACCGATCACGCCATAGAGTCCAACCACGCCGAGAACGAAGGCGATTGACGCGAACCCGCCGACGAGCCACGACGAAAAGCGATGCAGAACCGAGGCCTGCGAAGACGCGATCTGATCCGTCATGGTGGTTTCGCCATAGACGCCGAGGTTGTGATCGATCTGATGCAGCGCGCTTACGATCGTTGGCAACATCGTCTTTTCGTCCTGCGAAGTTCTGACCGCGATTGAAAAAAAGCCATCTGTGTTCTGGTAGATCGAGTAGTACTCCGACGGCCAAATCTCCTGGTCGAGCCCTCCTTCGCGCACATTTGCGATGACGCCAACGATCTGGCGCATGGAGTTCGGGGCCAGGTCGCCGTTTCCAATCATCTTGCCGATCGGGTCTTCGCCGGGAAAGTACTTTTGCGCCAGCGCCTCGTTGATCATGATCGCGCGCGGTCGGCTTGCATCGTCTTGTTCGTTGAACACGCGCCCACGGACAAGCCTGGCGCCGAGCGTCGGCAGATACTGCGGCGAAATATCGCGTTGGTTTACTTCGTTGTGCTCGCCATGAAAGGGTTTGCCGGCGATGCGAATCCAGTCGGTATCGCAGTTACACTGCACCGGCAGATCAGACGTAATGCCGACTGACTGCACGCCGGGCAGCGTGGAGAGGCGCCGCGTGATCTCGCGATACAGCACGACTTTTTGGGGATCCTTCGCATAAATGTTGTCTGGCGCGATCATCTGCACGGTGGCCAGATGCGAGGTGTCGAAGCCGTCGTCGACGTGCATCAGCTCGTAAAAACTCCGGCTCAGCAATCCTGCGCCGACCAACAACACAACGGCGATGGCCAGCTCCACGACGACAAGGTTTGCGCCGATCCGGCGCCAGAGCCGGCCTGCGGCAGTGCGTCCGCCTTCTCCAAGGCCGGTACGAATGTCCTGGAACGACAGGCGCAACGTAGGCGTTGCGGCAAGCAGAAATGCGGCCAGAACTGCGATGGCGGCAGCAAAAGTTCCCGCATGCCCGTTGAGTCCCACCATCTTTAAGAACGGGATAAAGCCAACCACGGCCTGGGGAACGAGCGCCGTCAACAAGTTCATCAACCACGCGGCGATCACAAGGCCACCGAGGCAGCCGACGCAGGTGAGCATCAGTCCTTCCGTGACGAACTGCCGCGTCAGCCGCGCCCGCGTAGCGCCTAATGCGCCGCGCACGGCGATCTCGCGGCGACGGCTCTCGGAGCGAATCAGCAGCAGGCTGGCGACGTTTACGCAGGCGATCAGCAGCAGCAATCCGGCTGCTGCCAGCAGCGTAAGCAGAATCGGGCGCACGTTGCCGACGATGATTTCAGAGAGCGGAATCACGCTGGCGCCCTGGCCTTGGTTCGAGCCTGGGTATTGCTTGGCGAGTTGAGCCGCGATGCTCTGCATTTCGGCCCGCGCAGCTTCCATGGTGACTCCGTCGCGCAGCCTGCCGATGCCGAAAAGGTTGTGGCAACTGCGGCGCAGTTCGCAGCCGTTGGCCTTGTCCAGCAGCGGGGCGAAGACCTCCGCGTTTCCGCGCGGCGCAAATGCGAAGTCGCGGGCCAGCACGCCGACGACGGTATAGGAGGCGCCGCTGAGGACGATTGATTGACCAACGATGTCAGGGCGGCTGTTGAAACGCTTGATCCACGAGCCGTAGGTCAGAATTACGATCTTCGGCTTACCTGGTAAATCTTCGCCGGGCAGAAAACCGCGCCCGAGCATTGGCTTGACGCCGAGCGTGCTGAAGAAACCATCGCTCACGCGCGCTCCGGGAACGGGAACGGCGCCGGAGGGCGTGGACAGCAGATAGCCCATGCCGCCATAGGCGACCAGAGAGCTGAAGGAGTGGTTGAGCCGCCGCCAATCGTCGTAGTCGTCGCGAGAGAGATTCGAGCGCGGAAACATGGCGCTCGATTCGTCGACCGACATCAGCCGATCGGGCTGCGCGTAGGGCAGAGGCTGAATCAGCGCCGCATCCACGAAGCCGAAGAGCGCGACGCTGACGCCCATGCCGAGCGCAAGGATGAAGACCGCAGTGAGCGCAAAGCTCGGGTTCTTGCGCATCTGGCGCAATGCATATTGCATGTCCTGAAAAACCGTCTCGATGCGAAAGCCGACTGCTTCGTGGCTCCGCTCGCGCAGCAGGGCCCGATTGCCGAATTGGCGATTGGCGGCGCGCCGAGCGGACTCGGCGGACATCCCATCGGCGCGAAAGGCATTCTCCGCTTCGGCGCGGTGGAAGGCCATCTCCTCATCGAGCTCGCTGCGAAAGCGATCGCGATGGAAGAGGATGAAGAGCTTGTTGAAAAATTTCATCGGTTTCAATCCATCCTCCGGTCGCGGTTTCAATTCCCTGCCGTTTCGCTGCCTGCGATTATTCGGCTCGGAGAGCCTCCGCGGGGCTCACCGAAGCGGCGCGACGCGCGGGCAGATAACTGGCGAGCAGCGCTATCAATGCGAGCACAAAAGCCACGCCGATAAGGGTCTGCGCATCCCACGCCGGCACGCCGAAGAGCAGGCCGCGCATGGCAAGCGCCGCCGGAACCGAACCGGCCAGGCCGATCGCAATCCCGACCACGATCAGGCGGCTCGCTTCTCCAATCACCATGCCGGAAACCGCGGCGCGTTCGGCCCCAAGGGCCATGCGCACGCCGATCTCGCGCGTGCGCCGGCTGACCGAGTAAGCGATGACGCTGTACAGACCGATGGCTCCCAGAACGAGCGCCATAACGGCCAACCCGCCCACGATCCATGCCGAGGAACGATGCAAATAGGTCGACGGGGCGTCGTGAATCTTGTGACTCATGGTCTCGGGGTCGAAGATGGCCATCACGGGATCGAGGCCGTGCAAGGTCGCGGCGATCGACGGCAGCATCGAGCCTTCGTCTTGTGTGGTGCGGACAAGAACGGAAAAGTATGGATACGCGTTCTGGTTGTAGGGAATATACATCGCGCCGCGCGCCTTGGCGTCAAGTTGCCCTTCCTGAATATCGAAGACCTCTCCAACGATCAGCATGGGATTCTTGTCCGTCGACTCGAGGGTGATCTGCTTTCCCACGGGATCTTCGCCGGGGAAATACTCCCTGGCCAACGTTTGATTCACGATGACTACCTTCGGACTAGCGGCGTCGTCGCGGTCGGTGAAGTAGCGCCCGCTCAGCAGCCGCGTCCCCAAGGCCGCCCAATAGCCCGAACTGACGGTTCGCCATGCGACCTCGTGGTGCTCGCCGTGGTATGGCCGGCCGATGATGTGGAAGTCCGTAGTCACGTCGCCGTCTTCGATCGGCAATTTGCTCGTCACGCCGACGGCTTTGACGCCGGGCAACGCGGAGATCTGGCGCACAATTTCGCGTCCCAGCGCCACGCGTTGTTCGTCTTTGCTGTACCTATCGCCTTGCGCGTCGACGCGGAGGATGGCAATGTGATCGGACTGGATGCCGGTGTCGGCATGGAGCAGGCGATAGAGGCTCTTGCCGAGCAGCCCTGCGCCGGCGAGCAGAATCATGGCCGTCGCGAGTTCGATGACGACGAGATTGGCGCCGAAGCGCCGCCAAACCATGCCAGCAGATCCACGATCTCCGTCGGCAAGGCCTTCGCGAATGCGCGTGAACCGCAGGCGCGAGACAGGAGTGAAAGCGAAGAGCATGGCGGAAAGCGCGACGAGAGCAAGAGCGAACAGCGCGACCCGGCCGTTCAAACCGATGTTCTGCAGGTAGGGCCGGCTCATCAGCATGTCTTTGGGGATGAGCGCGGTGAGGGTGCGCAGCGAGAGTTGAGCGAGAACGACGCCGGTGATGCCGCCCACTGCAGCCAGCAAGAGGCCTTCAGTGACCAACTGGCGCACGAGCCGACGGGGCGACGCTCCCAGCGCGCCGCGAACGGCCATTTCGCGCCGGCGGCTTTCTGAACGGACGAGCAGCAGGCTGGCGACGTTGACAGCGCCGATGATGAGCAGCAAGCCGGCGCCGCACAAAATCGTGAGCAGGATTGGGCGCACGTCGCCGACGATCTTTGCCGTCAGCGGCAGCATGTTGGCCCATTGATCGCGGTTGGAATCGGGATATTGCTTCTCGAGTTGCTGGGCGATGGACTTGATATCGGCAAAGGCGGTTTCGAAGGAGACGCCATCCTTCAGGCGGGCGACGCCGAAGAGGTTGTGGCAGCCGCGGCTTTTCTCGCAGCCGCCATCGGGGCGCTCGATGGTCCAAAAGTCGGCTGGCTCGGCGGGCGCGAAGCTGAATTCCTTGGGCAGTACGCCAATGATGACGTACGGATGACCGTCGAGCGTGACGGTCTGGCCAATCACGTTTCGATTTCCGGCGTAGCGCCTTTGCCAGGCTTTGTAGCTCAGCAAAGTGGACCGCGCGGCTTCGGGACGGTCTTCGCCATAGTAGAAGTCGCGACCGAGAATGGGCGTGACGCCGAGCGTCTTGAAGAAGCCATCGCTCACGCGAGCGGCGTCGGCCTCGCGCAAGCCGTCCACGGTCTTCTCCATGAAACCTTCGGGCGCGAAAACATTGAGCGAATGGAAGACCTTGTTTTCGCGCTTCCAGTCGAGGTAGTCCGGATAGGAGAGATGGAATTCGGGGCCGATGGGAATAGCTTCAAAGAGCTCGACGAGCCGAGCAGGATCCTGGTACGGCAAAGGCTTGATGAGTGCTGCGTCGACGAAAGCAAAGATCGCGACGCTGGAGCCGACGCCGAGCGCGAGGATGGCGATCGCGGTGAGAGCGAAGCCGGGATTCTTGCGCAACTGGCGCAACGCGAAGCGCAGATCCTGCAAAGTGGTCTCGAAGCGGAAACCGACCACTCCGTGGGTCCTTTCCTTGAGAAGGCCTTCATTCCCCAGGCGGCGCATCGCCTCAAAGTGAGCCTGTTCGGGCGACATACCGGAGTCGACGAGCTCTGCTTCTGTCTGAGTGCGATGGAACGCCATCTCCTCGTCGAGCTCGCTGCGAAATCTCTTGCGGCCGAAGAGGATCGATAGCTTGCGAAAAAAAGAGCTCATCTCACGCCTCCTGCGCGTCGCTGAGTACGCGTCCGATGGCTTCGATCATTTGCTCAAATTGCGAGACTTCAATGCCGAGTTGCTTACGACCCGCGGCGGTCAGCGTGTAGTAGCGCGCACGCCGGTTGGTGTCGGTCATCTTCCACTCGGCTTTCACCCATCCCTGCAGCAACAGCCGTTGCAGCGCCGGATAGAGCGAGCCTTCTTCCACGGTCAGCACGTCTTCGGAGAGGCGCTTGATGGATTGCGCAATGCCGTAGCCGTGCAATGGCGCACGGGTGAGGGTCTTGAGAATGAGCATGTCCAAGGTGCCCGGCAGCAGGTCGGGTTTCTTTGCCATGACCTAGGCATAGCTTGTCTATGGATAGGGAGTCAATGGAGTTGTGACGAACGGCGAGGGCAGTTGTCAGTGGTCAGTTATCAGTTCTCAGGGACAAGCAGTCATGAAGCCGCTCGAACGATGAACGACAGACTATGCATTCTGTAACTGATCACTGACAACTGACCACTGGATTTAGTGCTTGCCGTACATCTCCGTCACGTCTTTGCGCAGATCCAGACGGCTTGACATGCGTGTGTAGAACATGTGGCCGCCGGGAAATTCGTGCACGGCGACGCGCGTGGGATCGCCCATCACCGGCATCTGGTTGACCGTGAGCACGGAACCCATGAAGGGACAGGAGAGATCGTTCCAGCCATGCACGATGAGCACGCGGAGCTTGGGATCGGCGGCCACGGCCTGACGCAGTTGCGTGACCGATCCGCTGCGCAGGTCATCGTCCCGATCCCACGCGCGGTTTACTTCAGAGGAGAGCGCGTTGTAGCGCGCGTCGACCTTCCAGCCGACCGTGCGGGTGACGAAATCCACCATTGCCGTCGTCATGGGCGCAACGATGCTGGCCAACAGTGGATCATTAGCGCGTTGCTCGGGTGCGAAGGGAAACGGATCGAACGATGTCACGTTCGAGTCGTAGATCGATCCAAGCTTGCCTTCTTCGCGAAACACTTCGCGGAGATAGGTTTCGGTGTCGAGGCGGCCGCCTGAGTACTTCACAAACGACGGATCGAGTCCGGTCAGATCGGTGACGTGCTGGATCATGGCCTTGGTTGCGTCAGGATCCGATCTGCCCTTGAGCAGCGTCGTTGCGTACTCGCCTTCGGTGTACTTGATGACGTCAGCCATCGCTTCGGGCGTGAGCTTCTTTTCGCGCTCAAGATGCGAAGCGGTAATCGAGGGCAGCGTCATCATCCATGGCAGCGGCGAGAGGTCGCCGTTTTCATCCTGCCCAGGGTTGAGATAAGGCGAGACGAGCACCACGCCGTTGAGCGCGACGCCGAGCTGCGACTGAAGATAGTAGGTCACGCGCGGACCGCGGAATCCGCCGTAGCTTTCGCCGACGAGATACTTGCGCGAGCTGAGCCGGTCGTTCTTCACGAGCCAGTCGTAGATGATGCGCGAAAGATACTGAATGTCGGGCGTTGTGCTATAGAAGAGCTTCTTGGCCTGATCCTCCGGCACGTCGGCCCGGCTGAATCCCGTGCCGATGGGATCGATGAATACTAGGTCAGTGAAATCGAGCCATGTGCCTGGATTGTCGGTGAGCGAGGTTGGATCCGACGGGCTGTCGCCCTCATTGCCTGTCTGCAGATGCTTGGGGCCGATTGCGCCGAAGTTGAGATAGACGGACGAGGCGCCCGGGCCTCCGTTCAACGCAAACGTCACCGGCCGATTCTCGCCTTCAACCGTGTAGGCGGTCGCGACCACTTCGCCGGCGACCTTGCCGTCCTTATCGCGCACCGGCAACGCGCCGACGGTCACCGTATATTTGAGGGTCTTGCCATCGAGCATGATTGCTTGCTGGGTATGCGCTTCCGGAGGCAGCGGCGGCAGTGTCGACTTGTCGTCGGCGGGCTTGTCGGTGGAAGCCGGTTTCGCGTTTGCGGGAGGAGTTTTGTCGGCCTGTGCGGAGACGGCGATGGGAGCGAAGGCAAGGCAACAAACGGCAAGCGCAGCAACGGCGGCCCCTTCGCGGGAGAGAGTCCAGTAAGAGGTCGTCCGGGTAGAAGCAGTCATGGGATTACGATACATCGGTTGCGCGCATGCTGGCAGAGCCTGCGCCCCATGGTTTACCCTCGAACACGGCATGAGATTTACACACGTGCTTTTCGCTTCCACCCTGGCTGCGGCCTTTGCCGGCTGCGCCTTCGCACAGGATTCCACCAAGCCCGCGCCGCCGGCCGATATTCCCGATGCCCCGCAGGCTACAGCTGCCGCGTTGATCCATCCCAACGGCCCGACCGTGGTGATGGATACGTCGATGGGCCGCATCACCTGCCAGTTTTTTCAAAAGCAGGCGCCCAATGCGGTCGCCAACTTCATCGCCCTGGCCGAGGGCACGAAGGATTGGACGGATCCTGTAACGCACAAGAAAGAGCATCACAAGCCGCTTTACGATGGAACCACGTTTCATCGCGTGATTCCGGAGTTCATGATTCAGGGCGGCGACCCGGCCGGCAACGGCTCCGGCGATCCCGGCTACGCCTTCGCCGATGAGTTCGATCCCAACTTGAACTTCGATGTGCCCGGCCGCCTCGCGATGGCCAACTCCGGACCGAACACCAATGGCAGCCAGTTTTTTATCACCGAGCAAGGCTACGATTCTCTCAACCAGCACTACACCCTCTTTGGACAGTGCGATGAGTCGAGCGTCTCGGTAGTCAGGGCGATCGCACGCGTGCAACGCGATAGCGACGACAAGCCCCTTGTGCCGGTGGTTCTGCAGAAAGTGACGATCGTAGCAGAGGGAAAGCCGATTCCTCCGGCGCCCAACGCGCCTGCACAAACTGCTCCGGCAACGCCGCAACAATAATTCGCTTCACAACCATCACCATCAGGAGTTCGCATGGCCCTCGCATCAGGAACCTACGCCGTCTTCAATACCAACGAAGGCAAAATCACCATCCGGCTGTTCGAAGCAGACGCGCCGATCACCGTGAAAAACTTCATTGAACTGGCCGAGGGCGCCAAAGAGTGGACACATCCCACGACGCGCGAGAAGTCGAAGAACAAGCTGTTTGACGGCACGATCTTTCATCGCGTGATTCCCGACTTCATGATCCAGGGCGGCGACCCGGCGGGCACGGGCATGGGCGGCCCCGGCTATCGCTTCGAAGACGAGACCAAGGGGTCGAAGCACAAGTTCGACAAGCCGGGCAAGCTGGCCATGGCGAATTCCGGCCCGAATACCAACGGCTGCCAGTTCTTCGTCACCGTGGCGCCCACGCCGTGGCTCACCGGCAATCACACCATCTTCGGCGAAGTGGTCGAAGGGCAGGATATCGCCGACAAGATCTCCAAGGTTGCCCGCAACGGTCAGGACAAGCCGCACAAGCCTGTCGTGCTCGAGTCGGTCGAGATCCAACGCGTCGCATAAGACGCTGGTTGCCATCAATCAGCCGAGCATAGCTTCATGAGGGCTTCGCCAAACTTCTCCAGCTTGGCGGGGCCCATTCCATTTACGGCGAGTAGTTGATTCGGCGTATGAGGCCGCGCCAGCGCAACAGCTTTCAGCGTGCTGTCGTGGAGAATGACAAAGGCCGGAACGCCGAGCCGCTTGGCTTCAAGGGCGCGCCACTCTTTCAATCGTGAGGCCAGCGCTTCGGACTCGGCAGTCATCTCGATCGGCATCGCATTGGCCGGAGTGGCGCCGCGAGGAGACGACGCTTTTGCTTTTCGCTTTGGGCTGGCGCCGGGAGACGCAAACTCGATGGCGATGCCATCGCTGATCAGTAGCTCCTGAAGGTCGATCGACCGCTCCAGTCCACTCTCCGTCAGGCTTATCTTGCGGAACTTTCGGACTTCTCCGTCTTTCTCGTATTCAGCGTCTTCGATTCCGATCCAACCGATGCGCCGCATCGCGTCGAGGACGCCCTCAAATGCGTCGCGACTCATGCGGCCGACGGGATCGACGCTGCGCTGCAGCGTGCCTGCCGCTTTGTAAGCCACGGGCCGCAGCTCGTCGATGATGGACTGAACTGTGCGTTGCTCCTCGCGCGTCGCATGTCGATACTGCTTGAGCACGGTGCTTTCCGGATTGCACGCGTCGCACATGCCGCACTGGCGGCTCGCATCTTCCACGTCGCCAAAGTGGTGCACCAGCGCCGCCATGCGGCATTCACCGGAGTCGACGAAGCGCAGCACTTTTTCGGATTGCTCGGCCTGGTGGCGCGCCTGCGCCGTGTAGGTCTTCTTCCAACCCGGGCCACCGGCCACGGCGCGCCGCGGCGAACCGAACTCCACTCGAGCGCCGCCGTGGATTTCAAGCTTCTCGAACGCCTTGTCGAACTCTTCTTCCGATAGCTTGGTCCTGGCGCGCAACTCGTCGACCGATTGGGCCGTCTCCGTGAGAGAGCGGAACACTTTTTCGAGATGATCGACTGGCGGATAATCGCGGGTCAGGAAGAAATCTCTGGTCCTCTGATCCGCATAGGAGTGCATCAGAAATGTCCGGCTTGGCGCGCCGTCGCGGCCTGCGCGGCCAATCTCCTGATAGTAGCCTTCCAGAGTGCCCGGCAGGCCTGCGTGAATCACCGTGCGAATATTGGCCTTGTCGATGCCCATGCCGAAGGCGATGGTCGCCACTACGACTTGCACTTCGCCGCGCTGGAACGAAGTCTGTACTCGTTCGCGAGTCTCTGCATCCAGACCAGCGTGGTATGCGGCTGCGGGCATTGTGCGCGCGAGTTCCTCGGCGAGGCTTTCGGATTGCCTACGCGAAGACGCATAGATAATCGCCGGGCGGCGCGCGGGGTTCTCGAGCAACGCACGGATGGCGGCGGCGCGCGCCGGCGTTGGAACCTCCACCACTTCAATGGCCAGATTTTCGCGACGGAATCCGTGAATGAAGAGCTTCGGCGCTTCCATGCCGAGCTGCGCAACAATGTCCTTCTGCACGGCCGGCGTTGCGGTCGCGGTCAGCGCCATCACCGGCGCGGGCCGCAATGCAGGCAGATATTGGCCGAGCATGCGATAGTCGGGTCGAAAATCGTGTCCCCATTGCGAGATGCAGTGCGCTTCATCGATGGCGATCAGCGCAGGCTTGGCCTTGGCGAGCATCTCAGGAAAACCCGGGACGCGAAGGCGCTCCGGCGCGATGAAAAGAAACTGCAGTTTGCCTTGCAGATAGTCAACGCAAGCCTGCCGCGACGCCGCGCGGTCGAGGCCGGAGTGAATGCGCGCCACACGAAGGCCCAGAGCCATTAGCTTGGCGGCCTGATCCTCCATCAGCGCAATCAGCGGAGAGATCACCAGCGCCGTTCCGCCCAGCGCGATCGCCGGCAACTGGTAGCACAAGGATTTTCCCGATCCAGTGGGCATCACCAGCAGAAGATCGCGCCCTTCGACGGCGGCAGTACACACGGCCTGCTGGTTGGCTCTGAATTCGGAAAACCCGAACACGTCGTGTAATAACGCGGAGAGATTTTCGAGATGGGGGCGGGTCGTCAAAAGCGGAGGGCCGAGAGTTGGAAATCGTGAAAGATCGGGAGCTGAATTGTGGAATGCTCTTTCGAAGTTTACAGGAAGTCCTACCCTGCGCCGTTGTGCGGACACGGATCAGGCTGTCGCGCCGACGCAATTTCCGCAACGCATCTGTTGCTCTTCCCCGTACAATTTCTTTGTCCTGCTATTACGCCGTTCGAAAAGACAGTCGATGACCACTCCTCAGGAAGTTAAGCCGAAAGGCAGCCTCAGCGACTATCTGGCCGCCGAGCGCACGCTGCTGGCGTGGATTCGCACTGGGCTTGCGATGATGGGTTTTGGATTTGTGGTGGCGCGGTTCGGTCTTTTTCTGCACCAGCTTCAACTGATCAACAAGAACGCAGCGACAGTGGATCGAGCGTACGGGGAGTCGCTGTGGTTCGGAACCGCGCTGATCGCTGCCGGCGTATTCGTCAATCTTCTGGCCGGATATCGGCACGTCCGGTTGGTGCGCGAACTCGAATGCGGAACCATGAATTTGGGCTTTACCAGGCACGCAGTCGCAGTTGCGATCTTCCTTGCCCTGGTCGGCCTGGCCATGGCGATTTATCTGATTTCCATACGAAGCTGAGACGCTCAATACAACCTGGAGAAACAAGCTATGTCCGCATCTGCAAACAATGGCGTCATCGATATCCCCAGCCATCATTCCGTCGATGAGACGGTGGAAAAACTGAAGGGCATTCTCAACGCGAAGGGCGTCACACTGTTCGCGCTGGTCGATCATAGCGGCGAGGCGGAGAAAGCTGGCATGAAGATGCCGCCGACCAAGCTGCTGATCTTCGGCAATCCCAAGGCCGGCACGCCTGTGATGCTTGCTTCGCCGAGCAGCGCGATCGATCTGCCGCTCAAGATTTTGGTGTGGGCAGACGCAGGCGACAAGGTGTGGGTCTCGTATAACAGCGCTGCGTATTTAAAGGAGCGTCACAATGTTCCCGAGGAATTAATCAAGAACCTCGCGGTCGTGGAAGCGCTGGCAACCGGCGCGGCGAACTGATCGATTGCCTGCGACTCGCCTGCGGCGGCCTTCCCGTCGTACTATTCCTCTGTTTTCCCAATTCACTTTGATGCGGCGCGCTACGGACTGCCGCGCGGTTGGAGACAGTGTGAAGGTTTTTTGCGCTTCGTTGCTTGTTCTTCTCTCGGTTCGCCTTTGTGCATTCGCCGCCCCTGCGCCTGGCGCGG
>DATHNJ010000139.1:0-2251 GCA_035486155.1 Occallatibacter sp.
AAGTTCTGTTTTCGACGCCGGTTTATCAATACCGGGCCGGTTTTCGTGTTGCTCGCTAGATGTACGACCCGATGGTTTGGTTGAGCAATCCGGCGAAGGCGCGCCAGACGGGAGTCATTCCGATGGGAACAGCGAGGGCGACGGACGCGAAGACAAATGGCGCGGCCCACATGGTGGAGCGGTGGATGCGGCGGATAGAGATGAGTTCGTAAACAATCAGAATGAGAAGCAGGATGCCGAGGCCGGTGACGGCCCCAGCGGCGGGCGGAAGTCCGACGCGAGCCCAGGGAAAGCGGCCCAAGGCGGCTGCGACGAGATCCATGGTGGCGATCAGGATGAGGCGCTTGTGCGCGTCTGGTCTGCGCCGGGCACGCCAGGAGGCGTAGATAACGATCGTGAAGCCAACGATGCCGATCAGTGGGATGGCAGCGGAGACGGCGGGGTCGAGCGGGCCAATCTTCACTCCCCGATGAAGCGCGTCGATGGCAGCGATCACGCCAAGCACAATCATGATCGGCGGAAGGCAGAAGGTGACCGTGCCGAAGGAACGATGCCATTTAACGCGGCGAGCGGAGATGAGGGTGACTTGCACAACGAACAGCAACATCCAGAGGGTGAAGACAGCTCCATGGATGTGAAGGATGGGGCTGGGAAGCGGCGCCCGCATCATGCCGGCCTGGAAGTAAGTTGGCGAGAAGCCGATGAAGACGCAGACGCAGAGCAGGATTGCCATACCGCTATAGAAGACGCGTTCCCCGGTTCGATTGACAGGCCTGTTTATGGGATGCTGGCCGGATGCAGTCGCGAAGATGGCGTCTGTTGCCATGGGTTCTTCTCCGTTTGCAGGGTTGGGTGGCGAACCTAATACGAGACGGCAAAACCTGCCCATAATGCCAGATTTTCGCGGTGCAATCCACAACCTCACGGTCAGCGCCAACTGTTCTTAACCGTCAATTTCACTGATTGACAATTCGCCGACGTCGGGACCACCTTTGGAGAAGCCGTATTCGGGCTCTTGCACTGAGCGATGGCTGATCACGAAGCCCGCGAGTTTCGCCACGCTTACGCTACCTTGGCGGGTGCGGTGGAGGCGAGGGTTCGCGTGCGCTCGAGGGCCGCGCCCAGTTCCGCAATTACTTTCTCGCGCAGTTCGGCCGGCTCGAGCACCTCGACTCGCGCGCCCAGTCCCATCACCACGAAGCAGGCTTCTTCTTCGTTTTCAAAAGAAATCTTCAAACGAACCCATCCGTCCGGATCAGCCTGTTGGGCCGCCGGTGAAACTACCCGGCACACACTGACCCAGTTGGCTGCGCGCGGCTCCAGGCGAAGCGTCGCTTCGTAGCGGCGCCAGCCCTGCTGAAACTCGGCCGTCGATATTTTCCAGAACGCGGCCAGGTCGAAGGCGGCGGGACGCCGGATGGGCGCGTCAAGCAGCGTGGCCTTCTCCATGCGCGACACGCGAAAGGTGCGCAGGCCCTTCGGCGTGTTGGCCACCATGTACCACGTGCTGCCTTTGGCGACGAGGCCGAGCGGATCAACCACGCGCTCCTCCACCTGGCTGTCCACTTTGCGATATTTCATTCTCAGCTTGCGGTCGCGGGCAACGGCCTCCTGCACGATGGGCAGCATGGCCACGTTCTCGGTCGAGCCACGCCAGGCCGTGGCATCGACGTAAAGCCGCTGCCGCATGAGGGCGGCTCGCGCACGCATGGGGACCGGCAAGGCGGCCATCAGCTTGGCCATGGCGCGTTCCGCCGCTGCGGCCAGCCGCGTGTCTCCGATGACGCGCGGCTGCGCCATCAGCAACGCGCGCAATTCGGCGTCGTCGAGCGCAGGAACCTGCGTGCTCCAGGCTTCATCCAGACGCCATCCGCCGCGCGCTCCCCGCAGCGCAAACACCGGCACTCCGGCCGCGCTCAGCGTTTCCATGTCGCGATGCACGGTGCGCGCCGAAACTTCCAGCCGGTCCGCAAGCTCACGCCCGCTCAAGCGCCGGTGGGCTTGTAGCAGCAGCAGCGTTGACAGTAGGCGGTCTGCGCGCATGGGGCAGTTCTCGGTTCTCAGTTCTCAGTTCTCAGTTCTCAGCCATCAGCTATCGGCTATCGGCTACCAGCTATCGGCTACCAGCTTTTCTCTGCGTTAAGAGCTTTGGCGGAAACCTTCTCTCACCCTCCCCAGAAATTTTCGGCCGCCAATTATGACATGAGATGTCATATATGAACGCCTATTCTTTCGACTCACGATCTTCGGG
>DATHNJ010000140.1:0-22518 GCA_035486155.1 Occallatibacter sp.
CGAGGGTGACGGGGATGCCAAGCGCTATGCCGGCGAGAATCCATAGGCCGATCTCGCGCATGATCCGCCAAGCTACCTCTGGCCGTCTTGCGCCCAGCGCCATGCGAATGCCAATTTCGCCTGTTCTGCGGCCAACCAGATACGACATCAGGCCGTAGAGGCCGATGCAGGAAAGAAAGACCGCAACCACGCCGAAGAAAGCGGACAACTCAGCGATGATCGCCTGGTTAGCGAAGGAGCGGGCTACCTGCGTATCGAGCGTACTGACGTTGCTGATGGGCAGATTCGGATTGATGGCATGTATCGCCTGCTGGACTTCTCGCGCGACGGCGCCGAATTGGCCGGTATAGCGGACCTGGAAGTTGCCGAATCCCCAGGGGCTCTGGGAGTAGGGCAGGTAATCGATATAGGGGTCGCGCGCGACGACTCCATGCACCTTCACGTCTTTGACGATGCCTACAACCTGTACCTGCTGTGGCTTCTCCATGGCGTCGGGATCACCGATTGAGTAAGTGCGGCCGATGGGTGAGCCGGCAGGGAAGAGGACGCGGGCCACATGCTCGCTGATGATGGCCACGCGTTGTGAAGTGGCAGTGTCTTGAGGACCGAAGCCGCGGCCGGCCACCAGGTGAATCGCCATGACCTTGAAGTAGGCATTGCCGATGATGTTGTGCTGAACGTCAGCATCGCGGTTCAGGGGCATTCCAGGGACCACGATCTCTGTGTTCCAGGAGCCTTCGCGGAAGGTGAAGGCGGAGAAGCTGGCGGCCTGCACGCCGGGCAGCGCGTTCACGCGTTCTTCGATCTGATGGTAGAGCGCCGGCTGGCGCGGATCGTTGTCTTTGAAGTTCAACGCGTACGAGTCGATATTCAGGCGAAGCACATTTTGCTTGTTGAAGCCCAGGTCCACGCGGTTGAGGTTGTTGAGCGTACGGAGAAACAGGCAGGCCCCCATCAGCAAGATCAGAGAGAGGGCAACCTGGCCTACAACGAGCGCTCTAGAGAGCGGCGAGCGCCCGCCCATGGTGAGACTGCCGCGGCCATTTTTGAGGTTGTGGGTTAAGTGCACTCTGGTTGCGCGCAGCGACGGGAGAACGCCGAAGAGCAAAGCGGTAGCGATAGTGACCGCGCAGGTAAAAGCGAGCAGATGAAGATTGAGCGATACGTCGAGGGGGACGATTTCCTCTCCTTGCGAAATCATACGCAGGAGCAACCTGTTTGCGAGCGCGGCAAAGGCGACGCCGAGGCCGCCGCCGGCCAGCGCTAATAAGAGGCTCTCGGTCAGAAGTTGACGCATGATCCGCATCCTGCCGGCGCCGAGCGCCTGCCGGATGGCAAGTTCGCGCGCCCGCGCGGAGGAGCGCGCGAGCAGCAGGTTGGCGATGTTCGCGCAGGCGACGAGAAGAACCAGAGCGACGATCGCCATGAGTATCTGCAATGGCTCGGAGTAGGTGTGGCGAAGGTTAGAGAGGCCGCGGGCCATGGACTCGAGCGGCACATGCGCGTGGGCAAGATTGTTGAGGTTCGTCTGCGTGAGTTTGGCGTCTGGGAAGCTGTGCAGGATCTCCGGAAACAGAACGTTGACGTTGGCCGTGGCCTGCTCGATGCTGACCCCGTTCTTCAGCCGGCCGATGATCCAGAGCGATTCGGAGAAGTTTTCTTTCGCGCCTTTCCAGTTCGGCGAGAGCGGAGTCCACGCATCGGGGGACTCGCCTACGGTAGTGCCAAAGAACTCGGCTGGAGCGACGCCCACGATCCGGTAGACGGTCGTACCGAGGCGCAGCGTGCGATTGAGAACCGTAGGATCGCCGCCAAGGCTGCGCTTCCAGAACGAGTCACTGATGACAGCGACGGGATGGTCGTTTTCGTATGTATCGTCGGCGTCGCTAAGGACACGGCCGAGTTGCGCGCCGACGCCCAGGGTCTGAAAGTACGTCCCCGACACCGCCTGCGCGTGGATCGGTTCGGATTCACTGCGGCCGTCTACAAAGCCATGAGCATCATTGTTCACGCTGAAGATTGCCGCAGTCGATGCGAAGACGGAGTTCTCGCGCTGGAAGCGGCGATAGAAGGGATAAGAGTAGAGCTGGACGCAGGCGTAACTGTCTGTGGTGCCTCGCCAGTCATCGTCGCCGAGTTTGACCAACTGCTGCGGCTCTTTCACGGGAAGTGAACGCAGCAGCACCGCATCGACAAAGCTGAAGATAGCCGTGTTGGCGCCGATTCCGAGCGCGAGCGAAATCAGAGCGACGAATGTAATCGCCGGCGTGCGCAGCATCGAACGGAACCCATAGGCGACGTCCTGCAGAAATGTCTCAATCCCGCTCCATCCCCATGCCACGATGCTCTTCTCCTGCATACGCGTTGTGTTGCCGAAGCGCCGATGTGCTGCGCGCTGGGCATCAGCTGGATCGAGGCCTGACTCGATCTGCTGCATGCGCCGTAACTCGATATGGAGACGCATCTCTTCGTCAAGGTCGCGGCGCAATTGATCGCGGCCGAACAGCATCTGAAGGCGCCGTTTCCATTCGCCGGCAAGACTCATCGTGTCCTCACGCCATCTGGAGGATGCGGGTGATGGCGCCCATCACCCGCTCGAACTGCTGCAGTTCAAGCCCGAGTTGCTTCTTGCCGCCCGCTGTCAGAGTGTAGTAACGGGCGCGACGGTTGCCTGCAGTAACGCCCCATTCGGCGACGACCCAGCCTTTGATCAACATGCGTTGCAGCGCCGGATAGAGCGAGCCTTCTTCAACCTGAAGCACATCGTCAGAGTTGTTTTGAATATGCTCGGCGATCTCGAAGCCATGCAGCCTTTCGCGCAGAGCCAGAGTCTTGAGGATCAGCACGTAGAGCGTGCCGGGCGGGATTTCATCCCGATCGGCGCCTGCGTTGCTGCGAATGAGTGCGGCCATGAGTCGGCTCCAAAGCGGCTGACATAGTTTATCTATGTCAGTGTGGATGGCCCCGGCTGCACTGTCAAGGCATGCGGTCAAACTTGTGACGAGTGCAAAGATGCGAAGGCCCTCCGGCTTGCGCCGAAGGGCCTTCAGGTTTACGACTACTCCAACCTGCGCTAAGCAGTCCGCGTAGGTTTGGAGCCCCATAGCCCGTACCAGGCGATGAAGAGGTAGCACAGCGCCGGAATGACGAAGGCGTGCTGGATGCCGACCTTATCGGCGGCGACGCCGATGAGGGCTGGCACAATGGCGCCGCCGACGACGGCGGTCATAATGAGCCCCGAACCTTTGCTGGTCATCGGGCCGAGGCCGGCGATGCCGAGGGCGAAGATGTTGGGGAACATGATCGAGTTGAAGAATCCGCAGATGACGATGGACCAGATGGCGACCTGGCCGCTCGAGAACATGGAGACGAGCAGGAAGAACGTTGCGGCGAAGCCGAAGATGCCGAGCAGTTTTCCGGACTTGATGACAGTCAGCATCCACGAGCCGAGCAGACGGCCGACCAGCGCGCCGCCCCAATAGAGCGAGACGAGGAACGATGCGGTCTTGAGGCTGTCGACGCCCTGGGTCTTGAAGTAGTTGACGGCAATCGAGGCCAGTCCGACTTCGACGCCCACGTAGAGGAAGATGCCGATGGCGCCGAAAACCGTATGTTTGTAGCTCCAGATGCTGCGGCCGAGGATGGGGTCGCCTTCTTTGCCCGGCCGAAACTCCTGCGTTTGGGAGATCGCCGGCAGGCTCATGAATGCGACGGCGATGCCGAGGATGAGCAGGCCGCCCGCAATCGCGATGTAGGGTCCGCGCACGGTGTTGGCGATGGCGGCCTTGGTGGCAGTGCTTGCCGGGTCAGTCAATATATAGGCGCCGGCGACCAGAGGCGCAATCGTGCCGCCGACCGAGTTGAGCGCCTGCGCCAGCGTAAGGCGGATGGGCGCACTGTGCTCGGGACCGAGAATAGCGACGTAGGGGTTGGCGGCGGTTTGCAGCGCAGTGACGCCGGCGCCGACGATGAACACGGCGGTGAGGAAGAGCGGGAAGCTGACCATCTTTGCCGCCGGCACAAAGAGCAGACAGCCGACTACCTGGATGAACAGCGACACCACCATCGTTTTCTTGTAGCCGATCGACTCGATCAGCTTGGACGTCGGCGAGGAGAAGACGAAGTAGGCCAGAAAGAACGCCGACTCGGCCAGCATGGCCCATGCGTAGGGCAGATCGAAGATGGAGCGCAGGTGCGGCACCAGAGCCATGTTGAGGTTGGTGATGAACCCGAAGATGAAGAACAGCACGGCCACGGTGATGAAGGGGCCGGTGTAGCTGGGCGCGCTTGAAACCGCGGCTGGTGTGGATCGAGTCGCCATAGGTTGTTTGATCCCCGCTTCCTGAAAAAAGTTACCGCCCGGTTTGGGCTTGCTGGCGTACCAGAGCTTGTGATGAACTTTCGCGTGGTCGGCTCCGGGTCAGGACGCAAAGCCGGCTGGTTCCCAGCGTAAGCCCGATCAGTCCAGAGTGCAGGAATTGGTCAGGCTGCACACAACACTATACGGGAAACCTTGTTTCTGGGAAGCGCGCCGCGCGAGATCGGTAGGGATGATTTCGGGGGCGGGTGGGATTCGCGTATTCTCAAATAAAAAGCAAGGAGATAGACGTGCCTACGCCCGTGTTGAACAGCGCCCGAACCAAAAAAGTGCTGGCTGCTTTGGAAGGGAACTGGCAGGCCGAGATGGAGGGCTACCACACCTATACCACGGTGGCCGATCGCGATACCGATCCCGTGCGTGCGCAGGTGCTGCGCCATCTGGCGCAGGCGGAGTTGGAGCATGCTTCGCTTTGGGCGAGCCGCATCGAGGAGCTAGGGGGGCAGGCGCCGGTGTATACCGGCGGACCGGGCGGCGGGGCCGACTCGTTGGCCAACCGGGCAGGGGGAACGAAGATGGCGCTGCGGCGGCTGGAGATTGAAGAGAGCCGCGACATTGCGCGCTACGGGACGCAGTTGCAGGAGCTCGGCGATGAGGGGTCCGTTGCCATTCTCGAGCATGTCATTGAAGACGAGAAAGAGCATCATCGCGAGCTGGGGTCGCTGTTACGCGGCCACTACCTGGCGCCGGCCGGAGCGCCGAAAGTCGATCCCAGGGCCGTGCTGGAAGAGATGCTGGCCAAGCGGGATGCGGGCCGCAAGCAGCCGGGGGCGTGGATCGGCGACGCGATCTACGGCGTGAATGACGGGCTGGGCGCGATCTTCGGCATCGTATCGGGCGTGTCGGGCGCTACGGCCGGCGATAGCAAATATGTGCTGCTGGCGGGGCTGTCAGGAATGATCGCGTCGGCTTTGTCGATGGGGTCGGGCGCGTATCTGGCGGCCAAGAGCGAACGTGAAATTTATTACGCCGAGATTGCGCGCGAGCGTGAGGCGATCAAGCTCAATCAGCCGGAGGCGCGCGAGCTGCTGGCGCTTTACTACCAGGTGAAGGGATTGCCCGAGGCCGATGCGATCCACATGGTGAATCACATTGCGAGCGATCCGGAGCAACTGCTGCGCGCTCTGGCGACCGAGCGGCTGGGTTCTTCAGAAGAAGCGCTGGCCAAGCCAATCGTGTCGGCGAGCTCGGGCGCGCTGTCGACGGCGGTGGGCGCGCTGATTCCGATTCTTCCGTTTTTCTTTCTGCATGGCGTTCCGGCGGTGATTGCGGCAGGAATCGTCTCGCTGGCGGCGCACTTCGCTGTGGGCGCGGCCAAGAGCCTGATTACGATTCGCTCCTGGTGGTCGTCGGGACTGGAGATGACGCTCGTTGGAGCGGTGGAAGGCGCGGTCACCTATGGCATCGGCATCCTGCTCGGCAAGGGCGGGATGTAGTGGCCGGGTTTATTCCGCTGGGGGACGCATCGCGCCGTCCGCGACAGTTCGCGGTGGTGACGGTCGCGATCATCGCGATCAACATCTGGGTGTTCTTCAAAGAGCTGATGTACGGCGATCGTTTCGTCTACCACTGGTCGGCGATTCCGGTGCGCATCGTACATGGCAATTACCTGATTACGCTCGTGACCTCGATGTTCATGCACGGCGGCTGGATGCACATCATTGGGAACATGATCTACCTGTGGGCGTTTGGGCGCGAGATTGAAGACGCTATGGGCAGCGCGAAGTTCCTGTTCTTTTATCTCGCGGGCGGGATCGTGGCGATGCTGGCGCAGATTCTTGGCGATCCGCTGTCGCGCATTCCCAGTCTTGGCGCAAGCGGCGCAATTGCGGCGGTAATGGGCGCATTCATCATTACGTTTCCGCGCGATCAGATTCGGACGCTTCTGTTCTTTTTCATCTTTATCCGGATCACGTTCATTCCTGCAGCGTTTGTGATTGGCTTCTGGTTCCTGATGCAGGTGTTGAATCTGGGGTCGGTGGCGCACGTAAAGACTGGCGGCGTGGCATATCTGGCGCATGTGGGCGGATTTTTGTTTGGCGTGGTGACGGCGCGATTGTTTGTCGATTCGAGCCGGATTGGGTTGCGACGCGGGCCGGCGTTTTAGAATTGGTCCGACTCTGAATCGTCCGGGGATATCCATGTCTAAAAGAATTCTCGCGTTGCTTGCGCTTGTCGTGTGTCTGCCCGTTTGTTCGTTCGCCCAATCTGTGGGCGATATGGTTTTTCAACACAACGTCGAGATGAAGATGCGCGACGGAGTGACGCTGAAGGCCGATGTCTATCGGCCTGCGGGCGACGGGATGTTCCCGGTGCTGCTGCAGCGCACGCCCTACAACAAAGACAATGCGGCGGACTTTGCGCGCAAGGCCGTGACGCACGGCTTCATGGTGGTGGTGCAGGATGTGCGAGGGCGCTACACGTCGGAAGGCGAGTGGTACACGTTCAAGCATGAGACCGACGACGGCTACGACACGATCGAGTGGGCCGCGGCGCTGCCACACTCGAATGGCAAGGTGGGTATGTGGGGCGGCTCGTATGTGGGCGCAACACAGATGCTGGCCGCGATTGGCCATCCGCCGCATCTCGCGGGGATTTGCCCTGTAGTCACAGCGTCGAACTATCACGAGAACTGGACCTATCAGGGCGGCGCGCTCGAGCAATGGTTCGATGAGTCGTGGATGTCGGGTCTGGCGCAGGATACGCTCAATCGCAAGATTCACGCGGCGACCAATGCGCTGGTGGGCGACACGGTTTTACCGTTGACCGATTATCCGACGTTCAACGTGTCGGCCGGCAACAACAGCGGGGGGCTTGGGGATGGGAAGCAGCTGACGCATGAGCTGGCGCCCTATTTTCTCGACTGGCTGGCTCATCCGACATACGACAGCTATTGGAAGCAGTGGTCGATCGCGGAGAACTACGACAAGATTCAGGTTCCGGCGCTGACTGTTGCGGCGTGGTACGACATCTTTCAGGGCGGTTCGCTGCGGAATTATCTCGGGCTCCACGAACATGCAGGGAGTGAAGCGGCGCGGAGCGCCCAGAGATTGCTTGTCATCATCGGCGGACATGCGGGCAACGATCGCAAAGTCGGTGACGTGGACTTTGGTCCCGATGCGGCGTTCGATGAAGACCAGATCACGCTGGATTGGTACGACTATCTGTTCCTCGGCAAGCAAAACCAGTTCGCCGATGCAGCGCATCCGGTGCGCATCTTTGTGCTGGGCAAAAACGAGTGGCGCAATGAGGCGGCATGGCCGCTCGCTCGCGCGAAGGAAACGAGCTACTACCTGAGCTCCGATGGCAAGGCCAACAGCGCGACCGGAGATGGGGCGCTGGTGACAGCGAAGCTTAAGAACGATGCGGCGGATACGTTTGTTTATGATCCCGCGACGCCGGTTTCGACCATCGGCGGGCCGTTGTGCTGCGATGGAAATCATATGCCCGCGGGTCCGCGCGATCAGCGGCCGGTTGAGGCGAGGCCGGATGTGCTGGTGTACTCGACGCCGCCGTTGGAACGCGATACCGAAGTGACCGGGCCGGTGACGCTCGATCTGTTTGCCAAATCTTCGGCGGTCGACACGGACTTTACGGCGAAGCTGGTGGACGTGTGGCCGAATGGGTTCGCGCAGAACCTGACGGAAGGCATTCTGCGCGCGAGCTTCCGCGAGTCGACGCTGGGCGATCCCAAACCGATCACGCCGGGGCAGGTTTACGAGTACAAGATCGATGTCTGGTCGACGAGCAACGTATTTTTGAAGGGCCACCGTATCCGGTTGGAGGTTTCGTCGAGCAATTTTCCGCGATTCGATCGCAATCTGAACACGGGCAAGAGGGCTGCGGACAGCTCGGATTTTGTGAAGGCGACGAACACGATTCTGCATGACAGCGAGCATCCGAGCGCGTTGGTGCTGCCGGTGGTTCAGTAGCCGGTCAGAGTCCGCGTGCGTGCAGATACCAGACGATCGCCGAAGCGACGAGACAGTAGATTCCGAATAGATACCAGCGGCCGCTTTCGAGCCAAGAGCTGAGCCAGCGCAAGGCGAGCAGTCCGGCGAAGAATGAGAAGATCATGCCGAGCAGGCTGGACAGGATCGAGGCCTTGAGGTCGATGTGAGCTGGCCCCGCGGATTTTTCGAGGCGCAGCGCTTCGAGGCCAACGACGGCGGGCGTCAAGACGACGGCGAGAGCAAAGCTGAAGCGCTCGGCGCGTTCTCTGGCGGCGCCAACAAGCATGCCGATGGAGATGGTGGCGCCGGAGCGGGAGAATCCGCGGAAGGGAAGCGCAAGGCCTTGTACGATGCCCATCCAGGCGGCCTGTACGAAGCTAAGGGATTCGGCGTCGTCCGCATCTTTGCTCCGCTGTTTCGCTATGAGGCCTGCGATGAGAATCAGGAGGCCGGCGGCGGCGAGCGCGGGCGCGATCAGATCGAGGCGGCTGAAGAGCAGTTCGATCTCGGCTTTCTGCGCGCCGCGAAACAGGGTCTTCTCGATAACCTTTTTGAGAATCTCGCCGACGATGCCGGTGAGGATGGTCGCCCAGATCAGACGCAACAGAAATCTCTGAAACATCGGTCGGCTGGAGAAGTAGGTCGCTTTCCATGAGCTCCAGAAGTAGGCGATGACGGCGAACATGGTCCCGGTGTGCAGCATGACGAGCAGCAGGGTCATGTCGGGCGAGGATGGGTCGAGGCCCATCAACTTTTCGGCGACGACGACATGCGCGGAACTGGAAACAGGCAACAATTCAGCGAAGCCTTGCACGATGGCAAGGACGATGACCTGAAGCAGGTTCATAGGTTCAGTGTATGGGGCTGCGGCGCGGGCAGACGGGTAGGAAACGTGTTGTTCGAGTTGTCATGGGATGGATACTATCCGACGTTTTGTTGTGCGGGTTCAACGGCGCCGATCAGTTCTCTTGCGGCCTGGCGGCCGAGGCGGATGCAGTCGGGGATGCCGATGCCATCGTAGGCGTTGCCGGCGAGCTTGAGGCCGGGTAGCTCGGCGACACGCTCCTGGATGCGCTCGATGCGGTCCTGATGGCCCACCGCATATTGCGCCATGGCGCGGCGCCAGCGCGAGACCTGCATGTGTTCCGGTTGCGCATTGCGCGGCACCGCTCGTTCGCCCAGGATCTGCGTGAGCTCGCGTCGCACGGCGGCGATGAGGGCCTCGTCGCTTTCGGTCATGAGCTGCTCATTTTTTATGCCGCCGAGAAACGCGCGGAGGACGACTTTGCCGGTAGGCGTGCGGCCCAAAAATTTGCGGTGCACGAAGGTGCAGGCCAACATGGCGCGGCTTTCGCTCGCCGGCACGAGGAAGCCGAAGCCTTCGGGCAGTTGGCCGAGTTGGTCCTGGTCGTAGATCAGATTGACGGTGATCGAAGAAGAGTAGGGAATAGCGCCGAGCTCGTGGCTGAGCGCGGCGTCGACAGGCGCGAGCAGCGTGCTGGCGGCCCATGCGGGTGAGGCCATGATCACCGCATCATAGATTCGCGTGGAACCGGCCGCAGTCACCGCCCAACCGTCGGAGGTCTTCTCCAGAGCTTCGACGGGAGCGGAGCGATGGAGCCAGCGCGGCTCGAGTTTTGCTTCGAGAGCATCCACGAGCTGCTGCATTCCGCCGCGCAGGGTGGTGAAGACGCCGCGGGCTGGACGTTTGCCTTCTGACTTTGCGGAGGCGGCGCCGGTGGACGGCGCGGCGGAATGCTTCTGCGCCGCAGCCCTTACTTGCATTTGGGCGCGCATCTGTCTGTGCGCGGCGAGCATGCCTCGGGTGAGCGAACCGTACTGCGCTTCCATATCCACCAGGCGCGGCAGCACGGTGCGGGCGCTCAGTTGCGTAGCGTCTCCGCCGAAGATGCCGGAGAGCAGCGGGTCGGCGAGCCGGTCGACGGCCTCGAGGCCGAAGTGCCGCTGCACGAGCGACGCGACGGATTCGTCCTGATCGCTGGGCCGGGGCGGAAGCAGCAGCTCGAGGCCCATGCGAATCTTGGTGGGCAGGCTGAACAGGCGCGTGGTCGCGGTGGGGATGAGCTTGGTGGGGACCAGGAACATGAGCCCGTCGGGCAGCGGGATGAGGCGATTGCGAACGACGACGTAGGTCTTGCGCTGCGTGTCGTTGGAGGGGATGAGCTGATCCCCGATGCCCAGCTCGCGGCAGAGCTCGGCGGCGGCGGGTTTCTCGGTGAGAAACGAGTCGGGCCCTAGCTCGGTCACAGCGCCATTGATAATCTCGGAGGCCAGTGTTCCTCCGAGGCGGGGGCGCGACTCGAAGAGCGCATACTCGATGTCGGCTTCTCTGCCCACGGACGAAGAAGTGTCCCCAGCCGCAGTGCGGGCCTTTTCCAGTTCGAAGGCCGCCGCCAAGCCTGCAATTCCGCCGCCGATAATCGCCGTTCGCATGTTTCCTGGGTCCTCTAAGAGAAGCTCGAACCTTCCGCAACGCTTTGGAGCGATACAGCTTTATACCGCATAGGATGAGCCGGCGGTCCAGCTGATTCCCATGATTTAGGTCACATCGGAATCCCGCGCCGCGACTTCTAGGATAATCGTCGGCGCGTGGGGAGTGCTGTGGGTCTGCGCCGACGTGCGTGCGGTGCTCGGATAGCCATTCACCGGGAGCCGAGGATCGCCATGCGCCGGAGCGTTGGGCGCGATCCAGCAAATCATGGAGCGGGCGCCTGTAGTTTCTTCAGCATTTCAACGCCATTGTGGTTGCCTGGTTTGAGTTGCAACGACTTTTCGTAGTTCTGTATGGCGAGATATTTATCGCCGTCGTCCATGTAGGCTTCGCCCAGGCTGTCATATGTGTTGTAGGAGTCTGGGTATGCCTCGACGCTCAATTTAAAAATCTCGATCGATTCCTTGAATCGCTTCTGGTGGAGGAGCTGGTAGCCGAGCCGGATGAACTCGTTCTCGCTGAAGTCGTAGGCGTCAGGTCTTGTTGCTTTCAATTCACGATATTGTTTGACCGCAGCGTCGATGCCGTTGGCCTGAATAGTGTTGAAAAGCACTTCGCTGATGAGCGGGCGCGCGGCGAGCGCTGCGGCCTTGGCCAGCATCATATCCAGCGCTGCTCTCTCGTACAGTTTGCCTCCATAGATGACGGCCTCGATCTTTTTGGTGTTGTCGATTGCCTCCAGCGGATTGGCGCTGAGCAGGACAAGGTCGGCGATTTTCCCCTGCTCCACCGTGCCGAATTCCTTTTCCTGACCAAAGAAGAGAGCAGGATTCAACGTAGCGGCTTGCAAGGCCCGCATAGGGGAAAGCCCGGCCTGCACGAGAAGCCCGAGCTCGTCATGGAGGCTGAATCCGTAGAAGGTATACGGGTTCTGGGAATCGGTGCCGGCGAGAATTCCTACGCCTGATTTCTCCATGTCGCCCACCACTTCGAGGTCTCTCGCAAACTCCTTCCTGCTGTAGACGAAGTCCTGCGGCGTGCGGTCGCCCTCCAGCTTTGAGGGATCCCACGATTTCTTCATCGCCGGCGGCATGTAGTGCAAGCGTGGATCGGCAAGGAACGACGGATCATTCCCATACGCAAACATGCGCAACAGCACGAGCGTGGGACACTGCCAGGTCCCGTTGCTTTTGAAGACAGTGGAGAGAGCTGCGACTTTCTCAGGACTATACGTGTCCAACATTGCGCGCCCTAAAAGCCAGTCGTGCAGCCCTTCAAATTTGCCTTTGGATTGGATCGCCGCGAAATCGGCTTGCGCGGTTTGAAACAACTCTGCGCTGCGCGTGGAGCTGGCCGGAAGCACGCCTACCAGATGCTCAAAGCTTTTCTGGCCGGCGCGCGATCCTTCTTCGGCCGTGACAGTGACCGGCAAATGGCCCTCGAACGGAATTCCTTCCTTTTTGGCTTCATCGGCGATGGCGAAATACAGCTCGCGCGGAAGGAACTGGTAGACCTTCACAAAATCGGCGCCATAGCGTTTGGACATCGCCACGGCCTGCCGCGCCTGCTCTTCTGTCGCCACGGAGATAGAGGAAGACCAATAGGGTTTCGGTCCGTCAATGATCGGGCTTGCGATCTTCATGCGCGGGCCCAGAAGGTTTCCCGCCTCGATGTCTTTGCGCCATGCATGATGCTCGGGCTCGCCCCACATCACCCTCACGCCGGTCACGCCATTGGCGATAAACAGCGGGAGGTAGTCCTTGTAATCCAAATGGACGTGCATATCCCACAGGCCGGGGATCAGGAACTTTCCGGTTCCGTCCACCACGTGGGCTTTTGGGGGGACAGCGATTTGTTTGTCGGCGCCGAGGGCAGCGATACGGTCACCCAGCACGATCACGGAACAGCCGGGATGGGCAGGCGCTCCAGTTGCATCGATCACCGTGACGTGGACAATGGCCAGCGCCGCTTGGTCACGGCTGAGCTCCTGCTGCGCCGCGAGCGAGGACGCTATCGCCAGATAGAGGGCTGCGCATAGAACGTTGCGGGTGGGGATTCCCATTTTGCCGAACCTCCCAAGCCTTTGCCTTTTCGAGGAAGCTAAATCTGGCCCGGTGGGTAGCACGAGAATTGTAGCTGCGACGATCGGTGGGGAGGATTGTCCAGTGCTAGTTGAAAACGATTTCTGAGCTGCGGTTCCTAAGGTTTAAGGGAAACCAGCCCAGAGAAGATTCAATCTGTGACTCAGGTCACTCGTTACGTCATCAAGCTGGCGTGCTGTTTCTCTCTGGACAAATGAGGAAAACAGGCAGAGAATTGCCACCATTAGCGAGCCCTAAGAACGATGCAAGCGACGAGAGCTCGCATCGCAATCCGGAAAGAGTTGCCCCCACTCCGACGGTCTGTAAAAGGGCCAAGTTGCCTCTTGGTGATCCAAGTCACTTGGTCATGTGCCGCCGGGCACCGTAAATCGCTACTGAGCCTGCCGCAGTACAAACACAAGTCAGGGAGGTTCCTATGGCCGCTTCATTGAAGCCAGGATGGACGATACCCTTCACCATCCTCTTTGCCTCCGAGATTCCCGCCAACGAGAAGGCGCTGGGTTTCGCCCTAGCGCAAGCCAAAGAGTTTGGCGCGAATCTTATTCTGTTTCACGCGTACGACACGATGGTTACAGCCGCGTCGGAGACTTCCGGCGTTCGTTATTACGACCAGGCCGCATCGGCTCGTGCCGAGATCGAATATTTCCAACCGTTAGCTGAGCGGATCAGGGCGCAGGGCGTATCCTGCGAGATCGTCGTTCGTCCTGGCTTGGCCGCCGATCAGATTCTTGCATTTGTCCGCGAGCGCCAGGTGGACCGGATCGTCATGGGGACGCATGCCCCTGGTCCGGTGGGGAAACTGCTGGTGGGCTCTGTGGCGGAGGCGGTTTTGCGCAGCGCGAAGATTCCGGTCTGCATCCTGGGACCGGATGTGGTCGATTGCGCCTATCGCAACTATGCGACGGAGACGATTTTGTGCGCCGTCAGCATGAATGAAAACAGCGAGGCAGTGGTTCGTTTTGCCGCCGAAGTCGCAGACCGCCATGGAGCGCGTCTGGTTCTGCAGCACGTGATCAAGCCGCAGGAGCGGGCCGAGTTTCTTGCCGGCCGCATGATAGAAGATGTCGAGCTCGAGCTTTACTCCATGGTTCCGGAGAAGCTGGAACGCAAGCTCGCGATCGAGGCGTTCGTGGTTTCGGGCGATCCGACCGAGGAGTTGCTGTATCAGTCGCACGCGCAGCAGGCCGATTTGATCGTGCTGGGCGCGCATGGCGCCTCGGCGTTTGCGGCGATAGCCCGGGCGGGCGTGGTCTATAAGGTGCTCGCGCATGCGCAGTGCCCGGTGATTACGCTATCTCCGGGGCTGCTTGCCGAGTGCGGCGTTATGCCCGCGCCCGTAGGTCGTCGCGCCGAGGTTTTTCTCGCCGGCGTGTTTTAGGTCTGAGTTCGTTTGGGGCTGGAACATTTCGAACGCAATGCGAAGGCATCTTTCAAGATCGCCGGGTGGGCGAAAACCCACCCGGTTGTTTTTGCGCTCGCGTCTACCGTTTCGCGGTCGGCGGGCGCTTCGCTGAGGTTCGTTGTGCCCGGCATGGTTTTCCCGCACACAACGCGCCGGTGATTCCTTTTCCCTCGGCGATGGTGTAGATGCGATCGACGGCAGGGAGTTTGACGGTTTGTTTGGCGCCCGAAGGCCAGTGAATCTCGGCTGTTCCTGCATCGATCGCCGTTCCGAGGCCGAAGTGCAGACGGCGGTCGTTGGCGCCGATGTAGCTGCCGCTGGCCAGCACATCGGAGCGCTGGCGCATGCCGTTGGCTTTGAGATACACCGTGGCGCAGGTCGCGTCGAGCGGGCTCGTCTTGCCGTTGGCAGCATTGTGGCCGCCGACCAGCTTGATCTCGACCCAGTGGTGATGATCGGGATTGACGTTGCGCAGCAGTACCGGCGGCCCGTCGACCGGGTTGATGATGACGTCGATCTTGCCGTCATTGAATAGATCGCCGAAGGCGGCGCCGCGGCCTGGAACGACGACGGCGAGCCCCGAGTCCTTCACCGGCGGGACGTATTCAAACTTGCGATTCTTCGGCCCGTCGGGCATGTTGTGAAACAGCAGCGACCGCTCGGCGAAGGTCGTGCCCCAGTCGTGCTGATCAACCTGCGGATAGACATGGCCATTGGTTTCGAATAGATCGAGCCATCCGTCGTTGTCGTAATCGAGGAAACCGTCGCCCCATCCGACGAAGGGAATGGTGGTTTGTGCAAGGCCGGCGCGATAGCTCACGTCAGTAAAGCTAGTGTCGCCATCATTGTGATAGAGGACCTTGTAGTCGTCGCCGAAGTCGCTGACAAAGAAATCGACGCGGCCGTTGTTTTCGTAGTCGCCGGCAGCGATGCCCATCGATGCGATTTCGCGGCCGTCCTTATTCAAAGCGAAGCCTGAGATGTAGCTTTCGTCGTCGAATGTGCCGTCGCCTTTATTGATGTAGAGAAAGTTTGGCTCCGAGTCGTTGCCGACGACAAGATCAGGACGGCCGTCGCCGTTCAGCGAAACGAAGATGGCAGTAAAGCCGTAGTACTTATCCTTGTCGACGATGCCGGCCTTGGCGGTTATATCCGTAAAGGTCCCGTCGCCGTTGTTGTGGAACAGATGATCCGGCTCGCCCTCCAGGCCGCGGGGCCCGCAGTTGACGGTGGCGCCGCGATAGAGACACGACGCGTAGCCGACAGCTTTTGAGCCTGAGACAGGTAGATTGTCGCGGTCGAAGTGTACGTATCCGGTGACGTAAAGGTCGAGCAGGCCGTCTCCGTCGTAGTCGCCCCAGGCCGAGCCCGGCGACCAGTTGCCTAGCGCGACGCCGGCTTTCTCGGCGACGTCGGTGAATGTTCCATCGTGATTGTTGTGGTAGAGCCGATTCGCGCCGTAATTGCCGACATAGATATCGGGCCAGCCGTCGTTGTCATAGTCGGCGACGGAGCAGCCATAGCCCCAGCGGTCATTGGCTACGCCTGCTTTTTGCGAGACATCGGTGAATGTGCCGTCGCGGTTGTTGTGGAACAGCGCTGCGTGCGGCGTCTCCTCTTTGCCGTCCAGCGCGTCGAAGGTCGAGCCGTTGACCAGGTAGATGTCGAGCCACCCGTCGTTGTCGTAGTCGACCAGGCAGACCCCTGAGCCGTTGGTCTCGACGATGAAGTTCTTTTGCGGCGAGCCCATCTTGTGCGTCCAGCCGGAGAGGCCGGCCCTCTTGGTGTCGTCTTCGAAGATGATGGGACCCTTGTCGACGAATCCGCCTGCAGTAATGGGGCGCTTCTGCGCGTCGTAGACAGGCGCGGCGGATACGCCGGTGGCAATGCCGCCGGTTGCTCCCTGTTGTGCGGGCGTTGGGGGCGCCTGTTGCGTTCGTCCTGCGACCGGATTGAAGAGAAGGCAGACCAGGAATCCAGAGGCAAGGGAACGACCGTGCACGAACCACACTCCTTTTCGGTGAAGTGTATCGCAGTAAGGCCAGCGCTGAGGGTAACCATTGCTCAACCGAACCAGCCCGTTCACCAGTGTGTGGAGTAGGCTTGCATCCAACCGCAGAGGGGGAAAGACCATGAAGCCAGCCGGGAAACAAAACGACGCTGTCGACCCAGAGCAGCGCAATGGGGGTCGAGACAATGGGGGGCAGCAAAATGGGCAGCGCTCCGGCGATCTCTTCGGCCGCTTTGCCGGCGGGGCATCCGTGTGGCTCGGATCGAAGTGGGCATTTGTGTTTGCCGGCGGCGTGATCGTTACGTGGGCTGTCTCCGGTCCTTTGTTTCGCTATTCGGATACGTGGCAACTGGTGATCAATACGGGAACGACCATCGTGACGTTCCTGATGGTCTTCCTGATCCAGAACACGCAAAATCGAGACGCGCGCGCCATCAATCTGAAGCTGGACGAGTTGATTCGCGCCATCGACAAGGCGCGCAATCACATGATCAATATCGAGAACCTGAGCGACATGGAGCTGGATCTTCTGCACGCGCAGTATGAGAAGTTGAAGACGGCGCCTGTGACGGCGCATCTGACGAATCAGCGCCAATCATCAGTTGAGTGAGCATGTTATGCGTTTAGCGGGCTGATTTTCGGCCGAGCAACTCCTGCAGGATCACAGCCTCATTGTGCTCTTCGTCGCGCGCCGCATAGATCAGCGTGACGACGCCTTCTTTCAACTTGGCGTGAAGCAGAGAGAGAGCTTCGTTCTTCGACTTCAATTCCAGAATGTATTTGGATTTGAAGGCAGGCCACCTCTCCAGATCGTGAGCAAACCACTTTCTCAACTCGTTACTGGGAGCGATGTCCTTCAGCCAAAGATCGATCCGGGCCTTGTCTTTTGTGAGGCCACGCGGCCACAGCCGGTCGACGAGAATGCGATAACCGTCTTCTGCACTCGGCGCCTCGTATGCGCGCTTGATGGGAATCTTCATGGGTTCTCTCTCAGGTGCTGCTCTAGGAAGATGCTGAACCGGATAGGAATGGAACGGGAGATTTGAGAAAAGGGTCTTGTCAGAGAATGCGCAGGTAGGCTTATGCCAGAAGGTCGGCCTATAACAGAAATGCGGCCGTAAGGCCGCGTCTGCTCCATGCAATGGTCGGGGAGAGAGGATTTGAACCTCCGACCCCCTGGTCCCGAACCAGGTGCTCTACCAGGCTGAGCCACTCCCCGACAGTGTGAAGAGGCGCATTCACGGGCGCTGCCTGGCGCGTACGTCCCTTGGAATGCACTTCGGTTAGTTTAGCAGAAAGACGGCCCGCTCCGGGTGAGACCGGAGCGGGCCCGAAGCAGCCCCTCGAAGGGGCTTTGCTTTAACGGCTTTTCGCGCTTGCTACTTCTTTTCGGCCGGCAGAACGGCGCCCGGGAAGATGCCTTCCAGCGGCGCGCGGCGCTTGTCATCGTTCACCGGATCGGGCAACGGTTTGCGCGGCAGCATCTGATCGCGCTCGGCGGCGTTGTAGACGAAGATGGCTTCGACGGTCGCGATCTGCTTGAGGTCGGCCGGCTGCAGGCGCTCCAAAACATCTTGATTGGAGTGGTGGGTGCGGGTCTCATAGTCCAGTTCGTCCTGGATGAACTGGAAGCCGGGGATGCCGACGGCGTCGAAACTGAGGTGATCGGTGCCGCCGGTGTCGCGCATCGACAAAGTCGTGACGCCGAGGTCCTTCAACGGCGCGATCCACTGCGCGAAGATGGGCGCGACGGCGGCGTTGCCCTGCAGGTAGACGCCGCGAATCTTGCCCGATCCGTTGTCGACGTTGAAGTAACCGGAGATGAGTTTCTGCTCCGGCTTGACGTCGAGGGGCCCAGCCGCGCGACGCATGAATTCAGGCAGGTTGATCTGATCGGGCGCCGTGGACAGCGGGGCCGAGCCGAAGTGCTGCTTGACATAACCCTTCGAACCGAAGAGGCCTTGTTCTTCGCCGGTCCAGAGAGCGATGCGGATGGTGCGGCGCGGTTTGACGCCGAGCGCTTTAAGGATGCGCACGGCCTCCATGGCGACGATCGTGCCGGCGCCGTTGTCGGTTGCGCCGGTGCCGGCGATCCAGCTATCGAGATGGCCACCCACCATGACAACCTGATCTTTCAGCTTGGGGTCTGTGCCGGGAATTTCAGCGACGGTGTCGTAGCCATGCTCGTGCTCGCCGGTGAATTTGGTTTCGATGTTGATTTCGACGCTGACGGGCACATTGGCCTGGATGAGGCGGTAGAGGCGGCCGTAGCTTTCGATGGCGGCGACGGCGACGGGAATCTTCATGCGATGGTCGGCGAGATAGGGCGTGCGGCCGAGGGTTGCGCCATTGTCGTCGAAGAACGTGCCGCCGGAGCCGCCGCCGTTTCCGCCGTCGCGGCTGGGCTCAATGACTGCGGCCACTTTTTCGTCGGCAAAGAAGTCGGAGACTTTCTCGAGAAGGCGCAGACGCTCCATGCGCGCGCGGATGCGGGCCGTGTATTCCGGCGAGGGGCCGCCCGCGCCTGCGGTGACCGGGAATTCGGACAGCTCATCGAGTTCCTTGTCGGTGTAGCGATTGAAGAGGGGTTTGTCGACGGGAGGGACGTCGCGCATGGCGCCGAGGAGTACGACTTTGCCGGCGAGCTTGCCTTTGTATTTGTCCATGTCGGCTTCGGTCTGGATGTCGACGAAGACTACAGGGCCGGTGACGGGACCCTGGGTGGAGGGCGACCAGGGAACGGACTGCAGAATAAGGATCGCGGTGTCGGGCGTGACCATGCGCGCCCATGTGTTGAGCTGGCGCCAGCCGAGGCCGAACTCGCCCCAGTCTTCAAGATGCGCGTTTTCGAGGCCGATCTTGGTGAGCGTGTCGCGCGTCCATTCGTTGGCCTTCATCGCGTTGGGCGAAGCGGTAAGCCGCGGCCCGATGCCGTCCATCAGCGCGGCGCCGAACTCCATCACGTGGGAGTGATTGAGGCCTTCGTCGCGGATGCGCTGGTACATGGCGAGGTCGAGCGTTTCGGTTGCGGGCTGGACTTCGCCGTAGGGATCGACGACGGCGGCGGACGGCTGGTTTTTGGGTTTGTCAGCGGCGAATAAGGAGGCCGCGAGGGCCGGCAAGGCTGCGGCAAAACAATACAGGGAGTTCCTCAGCATGGGAAAAAGCTCCAATCAGAATGTGTAGGAAATTGTAGGTTACGCAGTTCAGGGGCAGGCTCAGGAAGATGAGAGCGGGCGGATCAGAGCGTATCGCGTTGGATTCTGAGCAATGCGGATGGAAATTGGGCGCGGCGCAAGGAGCCGAGGAGTGAGCGGATGCGCCGCGCCAACGAAAGCCTTGAGAGGGCCTAGGTCATGGAAGTAAGGGAGACTTCAGCCCAGGCGATCGATTCGCCGTAGTGCTGCATCAAGGCTGACTGCGACAGGCGTTCATGGGCGGCGATCTCGTCGCATCCGGACCACTGGCCGTGCTCGATGGCGACGAGCCATTTCAGCAGCGAGGCCTCGGGGACCGGCCGCCCGCACAGCGCATCGCAAACGGCTGGACGGAGGGGGAGAATCGGCGCCAGTTGTTCGATGGGCGTGCCGAGCATGGCCGGAAACAGGCTGACCATGCCGATGAGGTACTGCTCGGCCGGGTTTTGACCGCACAACTCGGCCGCCAGTTCGCAAAAATGGCCGCGGGCGAGCGCCATGCGGAGAATCTCGGCGGGCTTGTCGGGGTTCAGGTCAGAGACGATGGCGACGGTGGCGATGCGGCGAAAGGCGTTTTGCCCCACCATGATCAATGCGGACTGAATGCTGGTGATCTCCTGGCGAATGGCAGCGATGGGCGAGTTGACGAGACGAAGCAGACGATAGGTCAGGTCCGCATCGCAGCTGACGAGCTGGCTCAGCCGGTGCAGGTCGTAAGGATCGCTCTGCATCAGCTCGAGGATTTCAAGATGGACCAGTTTGTTGCCTGGGATCTGTTGCTTGGCGCCGGGTTCCGGTTGGAGAAAATAGTAGCCCTCGAACAGGTCGAAGCCTTCGGCTTTGGCCTGACGAAATTGCTCTTGCGTCTCGATATTTTTGGCAATCAGCGTGGCTGGGGCGGCGGCCGATGCATCGATCAGCTTTTGGCGTTCAGGGGCTGAGTAAGCCGAAAAGTCTACGCCGATATAGTCGGCTAATCCGGCCAACGCGCCTGCGTCTCCGGGGAAGCCGTCAAGAGCCAGCCCGTAGCCGGAGCTCTTCAGCTTACGGCAGGCCTGGATCAGCTCCGCGGTGGGTTCGGCGTCGGCGGCGATCTCGAGGATCGTTCGATCGAAAGGCAGTCCAATCGCGTCGTCGCTCAGCAGCGTATCCGGCGCACAGCGGACCAGGGCGCGCTGGCCGCGACCAAGCCTCTCAATGAATCGAATCGCATCGTCGCTTGCCGGGCCGTGCTTCTCGGCGGACGGCGCCGAGCTGTTGCCCCGGCGCACAAGCAGTTCATAACTTCTTACGTCGTTGTGGACGTCAAGAATCGGCCGGCGCGCGGTGAGCCATGCCTCGGCGGGCGCCTCGTGTAGCAAACGATCCGCCCGGCTGCTCTGTGAGATGGACGCTTCCATGAGTCAATATCCCCATGAGCTTATCGTCCAAGCGCGCTGGAACTTGAGGATCGCGCGAAATTGAGCCTCTAGTCGCTCTTGTCATTCTTTTCATCGACGCCGGCCGGCAGATCGATGGCGATGAGGGCAAAGCGGGTTTTGCCGCTGGGCAGATCGCCCAAGGCTACGATGTGTTGATGGCGTTTGGAGCCGGCCTTTAACTGCAGGTCGCCGGAGTAGTCATCCATGCCATTGCCTTTTCCATCGATGTTGATGTGGGTCTTCTTGCCTGAATCGGAGCAATCGAGGCCTTCAGCCGTAACAGTGGGCGTTCCGACCGGCGCATTGCCGCGGCAGGTGAGCACATCGCCGAAACGGCCCATGGACTTCTTATAAAACGCCACGATCTTGTCCTGGGAGTCGGTGGAGAGATAGGGCGCCACGCGCACGCGCAGTTGCCACTCGCCAAAACCCATGTGCACGTCGGCGGACTGGTGTTTGTTGTCGTCGCGGTCCAGCTCGGCGCCAGGATACAAGGGGAGTCCAAGGTCCGCGGCCGTGGTGTCGTTGGTGTTGACGTGCACGCCGCCGAAGGGCGTGTCGATCTGAACGGACTTGTCCTCGCCGTTGGCGCCCTTCTCGGATCGTATGCGGCAGCCGGAACTGGAAACGAGAAGCGCCGAGGCGCCTAGGATTGCAATCACCTTCCGAACCATGGCATTGGCCCTCACTCTAGGGAATACGACGCACGCCGCCCATCGGTTCCAAGACAACAACAGGCAAGGGAGACCCAGCGCGCGGCAGACGTGCGTTCCATTATCGTTGACGGCATGAAGATTGCGAGTTTTATGAAGCGGCCGGCGGTGGGGATTGTTTTCGGCGCGATTTCGGCCAGTGCAGGCCTGGGCCAGGCCTCGGCTGTCGATGCTGGCGCCGCTCCGGTGCATGTGCGCGTGCATGCGGCCGAGACGGCAGGGAAGTATGAGCCGATTTGGAACTACTTTGGCGCCGATGAGCCGAACTTTCTCTATGCGCCCAACGGGAAGAAGCTATTGAGCGAGTTGTCTGCGTTGAGCCCGGCGCCGGTGTACTACCGTCCTCATAACTTGCTGACCACCGGCAACGGCGACGGCTCGCTCAAATGGGGATCGACGAATGTCTATAGGGAAGGCCCGAACGGTGAGCCGGTCTACGACTTCGCCATCACCGACCAGATCTTCGATGCAATGGTGGACGCGCACGTGCGGCCGCTGGTTGAGATTGGATTCATGCCCGAGGCGCTGTCGGCGCACCCTGAACCTTACAGGCACGACTTTCCCAAGGGCGATGTCTTCACCGGATGGAGTTATCCGCCCAAAGATGAGGCGGCGTGGGAGAAGTGGTCGAAGCTGATCGAGGCGTACGCGGCCCATTTGAAAGAGCGGTACGGCGCGCAGACCGATACATGGCTGTGGGAGGTGTGGAACGAGCCGGATATCGCCTACTGGCATGGAACGTCGGAGGAGTACGACCGGCTCTACGACGTAACGGCTGCGGCGGTTCGCGGCGTGCTGCCGGAGGCGAAGATTGGCGGGCCCGAGGCCACGGGCGTCAGCGATCACTCTGAGCCGTTCCTGCGGCAGTTTCTGGAGCATTGCGCGCATG
>DATHNJ010000141.1:0-8654 GCA_035486155.1 Occallatibacter sp.
CGCGAACGCCGCTGCGAGGTAGAAATAGAACCGCCCGAACCATCCCGCTGGATCGAGAAATCCGACGCCCAATCCCACCGCGCAGTGATTCAGCGTCACTAGCGCGAAGGCGCAGAATCCCCAGAACACGAACGCATGCGCCAGTCCTGGTAGCGGCCGCTGTTCGATCACCTTCGCCTGGCACAGCACTTCCCAGAAGAAGTCCCACACGCGCCAGCCTAGAGGGAACAACCGGAAATCAGGGTCTTTTTTCGACGCGAGAATCTTCTTGAGAATCGGCCCGAACCGCAGCCAGAAAAGGCCGCCAGAGGTTATAGCCAGCGCGCCGAATAGCAGCTTCTCTCCGATTGCGAAATGCTGCGGCTCGGCCAATTCAGGCAGGGGAATCATCATAAGCGAACGTAGCCACAATACAGGATTGGATGCAGGCTCGTCCCGCTGCAAAAGACTTCCGGGCGCCGCGACGAAACACAAACCGACCCGTCTCTCGGCCCTCTAGCACCGCACAATCTTCGGCGAATCGATCCCCTTGGTCGCGTTCCGCGAATCCACCACCAGTTGCGCCTCGTCCACGATCTTCTTGTAGTCATAGGTCGAGTGGTCGGTTACGATCAGCACAGCGTCATACTGGCCCAGGTTCTCAAGCGGCGTATTGGTCATATTCAGCGCGTAGTGCCGCCCATGTCCCACAGTAGGGAAGTACGGGTCGTTATACGCTACCGTCGCGCCCTTTTCTCGCAGCAATTCGATGATCGTCAACGACGGCGACTCGCGCAGATCGTCGATGTCGCGCTTATACGCGAGTCCCAGCACCAGCACCTTCGATCCGTTAATCGACTTGCGCGATCTATTCAGACCGTCGGCCAGTTGCTCGATCACGAATCGCGGCATGTTCACATTGATCTCTCCGGCCAGCTCAATGAACCGCGTCCGGAAATCGAACTCCCGCGCCTTCCAAGACAAATAAAACGGATCGATCGGAATGCAATGCCCGCCCAGCCCCGGTCCTGGATAGAACGCCTGGAACCCAAACGGCTTGGTCTTCGCTGCGTCGATCACTTCGTGAATATCGATGCCCATGCGCATGCAGAGCTGCTTTAGTTCATTGACCAGAGCGATGTTCACGCAGCGATAGATGTTTTCGAGCAGCTTGGTCATCTCGGCGACAGCGGGGCTGCTCACCGGAACCACGCGCCGGAAGATTGATCCATACAACGCCGCAGCCAGTTCCGCCGCGACGGCGCCGCATCCCCCCACCACCTTGGGAATGTCGTGCCGGGCAACGGTGTCGTTGCCGGGGTCTTCTCGCTCGGGCGAAAACGCCACATGCACGCCCCGGTTTTCATCGCCGCGCGCTGCCTTCAATCCATGGGAATTCCCCGCCTCCAGCAGCGGTACAACCAGTTCTTCCGTCGTCCCCGGATATGTCGTGCTCTCCAGAACGATCAGTTGTCCGTCGTGAATGTGTGGCGCAATCGCCTTGATTGTTCCGGTCACATAGCTGAGATCGGGCTCGTGATACTCATCGAGCGGCGTCGGCACGCAGATGATCACCGCGTCCATCGCGGCAATCTCCGAGTAATCCGCGGTCGCGTGAAACCCGGCCTTCTGCGCCTCGCGGATCATCTCAGGAAGGATACGGACGATGTATGATCCGCCTTCGTTCAGCGTTTTCACCTTGTCGGCGGCGATGTCGAAGCCCGTCACGCGAAACTTCTCGCCGCTGAACAGCAGCGCGAGCGGCAGCCCGACGTATCCCATGCCGACAATGCCGATGCGCGCCTGCCGGCTCTCAATCTTGTTCTTGATCTCCGCCAGCGAACCGGCGGCTAAAGTAGCCATATCTCAATCTTAGTGCATCTCCAACTTTCATCCCGCCGAGCCGCGCGATCCCATCATTTCTTCCGCCCGCCTCTTATATCCTGTCGTTTGCTCTAGTCAGCGGAGGAATCTTTGCCCAAATATCTCATCACCGGCGCAGCCGGCTTTATCGGCCGCTCCATCGCCGCCGAACTGCTCAAGCGCGGTGAATCCGTGCGCGGAATCGATAACTTCATCACCGGCAAACGCGCCAACCTCGTCGGCCTCGAGGCCATGGAGTTTCTCGAAGGCGATCTGACCGATCCGGCCGCCTGCGCTCGCGCCTGCGAAGACATCGAGATCGTGTTTCACGAAGCCGCGCTTGCCTCTGTTCCGCGCTCGGTCGCCGATCCCGCCGGCACCAACCTTCACTGCGTCACCGCAACCCTGAATCTGCTCGTCGGCGCGCGCGCAGCCGGCGTCCGCCGCGTCGTCTATGCCGGCTCGTCTTCAGCCTACGGCGATACCCCCACGCTGCCCAAGCAAGAAGGCATGCTGCCCAATCCCATCTCGCCCTACGCCGTGGCCAAGCTCGCCGGCGAGCAGTACATGCGCGCCTTCGCCCGCGTTTACGACATTGAAACCGTCGTCCTCCGTTACTTCAACGTCTTCGGTCCCTATCAGGACCCCACGTCGCACTACTCCGGCGTGATGGCCATCTTCTGCCGTAAATTGCTGGCCGGCCAGCAGCCCACCATCTACGGCAACGGCGAACAGAGCCGCGACTTCACCTACATTGATAACGTCGTCCACGCCAACCTGCTCGCTGCTCACGCGCCTGCAGAGAAGGCGTCCGGACAGGTCATGAATGTGGCCATGGGGCAACGCATCACCCTCAACCAGACCTTTGAGATTTTGGCGGAATTGACTGGTTTCAAAGGCAAACCGGCCTACGCCGAGACCCGATCCGGCGACATTCGCGACTCCCTTGCGGACATTCGCCTGGCCGGCGAACTGATCGGCTATCAGCCCATCGTCGACCTCCGCGAAGGCTTGCGCCGTACTGTCGATTGGTATCGAATCGGCGCTGGGCTAGCCGCCTGATCGAACATAGGACCGGGCATTACTTGAGCTTTCGTCTCCGGTCTGGCAAGTGATCTTTCTCACACGGTTTTCGGCGGGGATTCAGGACACTGGAGCGAGCCCTCGAACCGTGCTATCAGGTTGTGATCGGGGATCCGATCCGCACCGCTCGGCGCGAGGCGTGGGAAAGAACACTGAATGGTGCCGAATCTTGCACTACCGCTGACCTCAAAGCCGAGCTCGCGCGCATTTGCGTTCTTGTGGGCGCTCCTGGCGGTGTGTCTCCTCGACTGCCTTGATGCTCCCCAGCTCAGCGCTTCGGTCCGCGCCGATCCTCAAGTTTTGTCTGAGGGCGAAGCGCAGGCAGATCGAGCCGGTCTCGTTTATATCATCGGCTGCGTGCTGCGCCCCGGCGCATTCCAGCTCGATCCATCGCAACAACTCACGCTGGTGCAGGCGCTCACCCTCGCCGGGGGGCCCTCCGCAAACGCCGCGCTTACCAAAGCCGTTCTTATCCGCGAGCAGAAAGGCGGCCGCACAGTAACGACGCTCAACCTCAAGCGTCTCCTACGTGGACAGGAGCCCGACCCGTTCGTCCACGACCGTGACATCGTCTTCGTTCCCGGCTCAACGGTGAAGAGCCTCTGGTGGCGTCCCAGAGAATGAGAGCCGCCATTCAGGCCAGCGCCAGCCCGCTCCAAATTGTGATCCACGTTATGGATTGGTTTGCTGTACCGCTGCCGTGACCGGCGGCGTCTCAGGCGCCTCAACAAGAGGCCTGAGCGTATGCGCCCCCGCCTCCGAAGCGCGGAGAACTTCGTTGGGTACGATGCCCAGCGCCAGCGTCGCCGCCGCCGCGAACAACACTGCGGCACTGACCGCCACGCCAACGCGCAACGGCGCAACCTGGGCGGGCGTCTCTCCATCGGCTTCCGACGGTCTCTGCGCGCACGCGAACGCCAGCCGCAGGTAGTACGCCGAAGCCAACCCCGAGTTCAGCAGGCCCACGATCGCCAGCCAAACAGCTCCGCCGCCGACCGCCGCGCTGAACGAGTAGAACTTCCCGAAGAATCCGCCGGTGAACGGAATGCCGATCAGCGAGATCAGAAAGAAGATCAGTAGACTCCCAAGCAGTGGCGAACGATAAATGAGCCCGCGATAGTCCTTTATCAGCGGCAATTTCTCGTCGTAGCCGCTTGCTACGGAGACCACGGCAAAGATCCCAACGTTCATCGCCGCATACGCCGCCGTATAGAAAGTCGCCGCCGCGATGCCGCTCGAGCCAAGTCCAGCAAACGCAGCCAACAAGTACCCTGCATGCGCGATCGACGAGTAAGCCAGCATGCGTTTCACGCTCTGCTGCCGCAGCGCGGCAAGATTGCCGACCGTCATCGAGAGAATCGCCACGCCCCACAGCACCGGCGACCACACCGATCTCAGGGTAGGGAAGACTTCGTAGAGAACACGCGTCAAAAGCGCGAAGGCCGCCACCTTGGGCCCGGTGGACATCAACGCCACCACCGGCGAAGGCGAGCCCTCGTATACATCGGGCGTCCACACGTGGAACGGCGCCGCCGATACCTTGAACAGGATTCCCACCAGCATCAGGCAAAGCGAAGCCAGCACCAGCGGCAGATTCGGAATTTCGCCCGTTGTTCCCAGAGCATGCGCAATCTCGTACACCTGCGTCGTTCCCGTTGCTCCAAAGATCAGCGCAATCCCATACAAGAGGAATCCGGTAGCAAACGAACCCAGCAGAAAATACTTGATCGCCGCTTCAGGCCCCTGCGCGGTGTGCTTGCGATACCCCGCCAGCACATAGGTCGCAATCGACGAGATCTCGAGCGCGATAAAGACCACGAGCAATTCCACCGCGCTCGTCATCAGGCACATGCCCACTGCGCCAAACACCACTAACGCGTAGTACTCGCCCTGGTGGTGGCTCTTCTCCGGCAGCGTATCCAGCGCCAGCAGCAGCGCCACCAGCACGATCCCGCAGATCAGCACATGGAAGAACACCGTGAACGGGCTCGTCTCCACGGTTCCGTAGAAACCCGTTCCCGCCGGCAGCGACAACTGCCACAAGCTCGCCCATAACGCGACCGTCACGCCCAGCGCCGCCAGCCATCCCAGCATGCGCCGCGACAAGCCCTGCGGCAGCGAGGCGTCCACCATCATCACCAGCACGCCCGTCAGCGTCAGGATGATCTCGGGAAGAATCCTGTACATATCGCCTGGATTCATCGCCGTCCTCCTTCCGCGCGCGCAACAGTTCCGCTGCTCTGCGTCTCTTGAGCGATCGATCGAACAACCGGCGGCCCGCTGCGCGTCTCAATCGCATTCATCCACAGCGACGGCGCCACTCCCATTGCAAGCATCAACACCGCGAACGGCCACAAGATCGCCGACTCGCCGAACTTCAGATCGACGGCTGGCTTTTCCCCGACGGCCGGATTTACCTGGCCGTAGAAAAGCCGCTGCACCAGCCACAGCATGTACGCCGCGCTCAAAATCACGCCTACCGTCGCCGTGATCGCCCATCCACGACTGACCCCGGAGAACGTGCTCGACAGAACCAGAAACTCGCCGATGAAGCCGTTCAGCATCGGCAAGCCGATCATCGCCAGCGATGCAATCACAAACAACGTCGCAGTCTGCGGAATCTTCGCCGCGAGTCCGCCATAGGAGGCAATCTGGCTTGTCGCGTAGCGCAGCTCCAGCGCGCCGAACAACACGAACAGCGCCGCATCGATCAGCTCGTTATTCAGGACCTGATAGATTGCGCCGTCCCATCCCGTGAACGTCATGCCGTAAATGCCCAGCGTGATCAGGCTCAAGTGTCCAATCGCGGCAAACGCCAGCAGCTTCCAGAAATCGCGTTGCACCAAAGCAAGGCATGCGCCATAGAGAATTCCGATCCCTGCTAACGCAATCATCAACGGCGCGATCGCCTTGGCCTGAACAGGGAACAGCCCCACATGGAAGCGCAGCATCGAGTAGAGCCCGAGCTTACCCGCCACCACCATAGCCATCGCCACCGGCGCCTCGCTGAAGGTGTCAGCAAGCCAGCCATGCAGCGGGAACACCGGAACCTTCACAGCGAAGGCGAACAGAAACGCCAGCGCAGCCCAGAACAATCCGCCCACCGGCAGAGCGCCCGATGCAATATCCGCCTGAAGATCGACGAAACTGAACGTGCCCGTTCGCGAATAGAGCCACAGGATCGCCACCAGCAGGGGCGCCGACGGAATAAACGTGAACAGGAAAAACTTCGTGGCTGCTTTCGGCCCATCCTTGCGCCCGTACATCGCGATCAAGATCGCCATCGGCACAAGCGACAGTTCCCAGAAGCCGTAGTACACCATCAGGTCCAGCGACAGAAACACGCCGTACATCGCCGTCTGTTGCACCAGAAAGAGCGAGTAGAAAAGCTTCCGCCGCTCCTTGATCGCATTCCAGCTTGCGATGACTCCAGCCGGCGCTAGCAATCCAACTAGCGCCACCATCCACATGCTCAACCCATCGACGCCGACGTGATAGTGAATCGCCGGATTGTCGATCCATGGCTTGTCGATCTCGAACTGAAACCCGCTCTGCCCCAGCAGGAAATGCACCGGCAGATGCAGCGTAAAGACAAACGTCGCCAGCGACGTGAGCAGCGCAATCCACGCCGGCAGCTTGCCGCGATCCGGCAGCAGCGCGACGACAACCGCCCCGGCCAGCGGCGCAAGAAGAATCAACGTGAGAATCGAATCGTTCATCAGTGTCCCACCATCCCCACGTGAATTCCAATTCCTGCCAGGAGAGAGGTCCAGGGCAGCAACACAAACAAGAGCAGCGCCGCGGCGCCCAGCGTTAGCCAGGCCGCATACGAGCGAAGATTGCCCGACTGCCAACGCTGTAGAATCGCGCCGCCGAGCTGTGCAATGCCGCCCAGCAGCAACGCCAGCCCGCCCAGAATCGCCCAGTCGACAAGCCCCTCAAGCACCCAGCGCGAAAAGCTGCGCAGCGGCTTCACGATCAGCAAGTCGTAGATCTCGTCGATGTAGTACTTGTGCAGTAACAGCGCATGCGGCGCGGAGAACGATGCCGCCAGGCTCGCCGCGCGCTCCGGCTTTGCCCGATACAGTTGATCCGCGATAAACCAGCCGATCGCCGCCACCAGCACCGCGACAACACTCAGAATCAGCTCCGCACTGCCTGAGCCCGCCTCTGCCGCCCGCGCTCCAACCGCCGGCGCAAGAAACGCTCCGAATCGTTCGACGCCAATCCATCCGCCGCACACCGAGAGCGCCGCAAGAATCGCCAGCGGCCAGGTCATCGTCCACGGGCTCTCGTGCGGATGTACTTCGTGATTGCGCAGCTCGCCGAAGAACGTCAGATACCACAGCCGGAACATGTAAAACGAGGTCAACAGCGCTGTCACCAACCCGACGAACCAAAGCACGCGCATCAAGCCGCCTTGCGCAAACGCCGCATACAAGATCGCGTCTTTCGAGAAGAATCCGGCGAACGGGAAGAACCCGCCAATGGCCAGCACTGCAGCGGTCATCGTCCAGAAAGTGACCGGCATCTTCTTCCGCAGCCCACCCATCTTGCGCATGTCCTGCTCGCCGCCCATGCCGTGAATCACCGAGCCGGCCGCGAGGAACAGCAGCGCCTTGAAGAACGCGTGCGTCATCAAGTGGAAGACCGCAGCCGAATATGCCGCGACGCCGCACCCCAAGAACATGTACCCAAGCTGCGAAACAGTCGAATACGCCAGCACGCGCTTGATGTCGGTTTGCACCAGCCCAATCGTCGCCGCAAACAATGCCGTCGCGGCCCCGATAATCGCCACCACGCTCAACGCGAACGGAGATCGGTCAAACAAGAAGTGCATGCGCACGAGCATGTAGACGCCCGCGGTCACCATCGTCGCCGCGTGAATCAATGCCGAAACCGGCGTTGGGCCTTCCATCGCGTCCGGCAGCCAGACATACAGCGGCAACTGTGCGCTTTTGCCCGTCGCGCCCACAAACAGGAACAGCGCGGTCGCTGTCAGGAATCCGCCGGTCAGTGCAGGATTGGCCTGCAACTGCGCTGCAATGTCGCTGAAGGTCAGCGTGCCGAAGTGCGCCAGCAGCAGAAACATTCCAATCAGGAATCCGAAGTCGCCGACGCGGTTCACCACGAACGCTTTTTTGCCCGCGTCCGCAGCCGATGTCTTCTGGTACCAGAACCCAACCAGCAGGTACGACGCCAGGCCCACGCCCTCCCAGCCCACGAACATCAGCAGGGCATTGCCGGCCAGCACCAGCACCGTCATGAAAAACAGGAACAGGTTCAGATACGCGAAGTACCGCCAGTATCCGTCCTCATGCTCCATGTACCCGGCCGAGTAGACGTGAATCAGAAAGCCCACACCCGTGATGATCAGCAGCATCACCAGCGACAACTGATCGATCACAAAGCTCAAATCAACATGCAGCAAGCCCGCATTGATCCATGCCCCATAGCTTTCAGCCGCCGGCAATGCTAATCCGCTCGCCGCAGCCTTGGCGGCCAGCAGCACCACGCCAAACGCGCCTAGCGGCGCGAGCAGCGCAATCGCCGTCACCAGCGCCTTCGGCAGCTTCCGCCCAATGGTTCCGTTCAACAAAAATCCCGCAAAGGGCAACAGCGGAATCAGCCACAGATGGAGAGAACCGTTCATAGTTTCATCAAGTCGATTCGGTCGACGGCCAGCGTTGCGCGGGCGCGGAAAACAGCAATGATGATCGCGAGGCCCA
>DATHNJ010000142.1:0-4454 GCA_035486155.1 Occallatibacter sp.
CTACCTTCGGTAGGCCTTCGATGCGCTGAATGCATCTCTCGGGTAGTGAATCCTAACGGTCCAACCGGCAATGGGTGAGCGATAGGAGCGGTATGAGTCGAGAGATTCCCGTACCCGTTGCGTGAGGGCATGGGGGTGCGATTCCTCCGGGCTACTCGATCACCTACCAGCCGAAGACTCCCATTCCCTGAGCTCTTGCCTCACGGAGCATTGTGGCCTTTTCTTTGGGCATAAGCTGATCGGCGGCGCTTTGTGCCTGCGTATCGTCGAAATAGAGCAACGACTCAGCGATGACGTAGTTGTACCCGGTTGGAGCCCTCTGGGCCGCCGCAACGATCAGCGGTATGGACTGCTTGTCTTGAATCTGAGCCAAACCCTTCGCAGCCCAAGCAACTATGAGGTAGTTGTGTGACTGGAGAGCTCGCCGCAAGAGTGGAATGCCACGTGGGTCTCCGGTCGTTGCCAATTGCAGCACCTTGCCCGGAATATCGTACCTCGCATATTGAAAAGCTGTGTTTACCGAGACATTGTGTGCATCGGCCCATACTTGAAGTTCCGGCGCCGGGTCCATCATCTTTCCTTGCAATTCGGAGAAGTTCGCATCGGGCACGTTGCTGTCGACCGCTAGCGTTGCCTGCTCCAGCAGAAAGTTCCAGTAAGTGTTGTCACGGTCTCTAAGCTTTACCAAACCAGACGCGATGCTGACCTTTGTGTCGACATCGGTTACACGCCTGAATTGCTCTTCAAGAGCCGGAATGGCTTGTACCGCCCCGGCATCGGCAATGACGACAACGGCCCTGGGGCTGACATCGCCCGAGCTTACACTTGCGATGGCATCATCAAGTTCGGTAGGTGTCTTCTGCGTTGCCTGCCCATGCGCTAAGCGTGGCAGAAGCGGGCACCCCAGAACCAAGCACAGGGTAATCCCCAGGACTAAATGCGGGAGCGGCTGTGAACTTGACGTACTGGCACTCATTGGGAACTCATCCTTATCTGTCCCAGCGCGGCCATTGTCGCGCCGAGGGAAAAGCAAAGTGCATAAAGCTGACCTGCGAATCACGTTCGATGCTCTTTGCTCACCGATTGGTAGCAACCCCATAGTACATTTGCTTCCACGTTCAGACTGAGCGGAGTGGCGATTGAGAATCGCGGTTCTCGCATCCCGAGCGAGTGGTGGTCAGCTCGGAAGTTACTTGTTGATCGACACGCGATCCGGCGCCCAGCGTCGCTGTGCTCTTCTGCGTTCGGGTCAGGAAAGGCTGATCTATCCCATTAGAGAGCGGAATGTCTTGCTGACTTCGCGACCTGCTTCGCTTGCGACCTTCTGCTTTAAAGACGCGTTGAGGATGCGCTTTTTGGCGAGGACGGTTTCGTATGCGCCGATTGGATTGGACCCGAGCGAGGGCGCCGATCTGCGCGCCATTCAGGAGCTGCTGGGACATGAGAGGCTGTCGACTACGCAGCGGTATACGCAGTTGACGAATGCCCAGCTGCAGCATGTGTATGATGAGACGCATCCGCGGGCGAAGTGAATTTGTTGGAAGTACTCAACCCGTCCCAGGATGATTTCATGCCAAGCACGGTACAATCTGGCTGGTCATGATGGATGAGGAAAAGTCGGACAGGAGACGGACACTCATCATCGTATCCGTCATCATTTTGGCTGTCTGGGTTCTGGCCGGTTTTTTGTGGTATGTCTACATGGCCGAACGCTGGAGAAGCGGTGGGCCTATACAGATTGGATGAAGCGCAGAGCTTTGTTCGCCTCGCGTGTCACCCCGCTGACAACCTTTTTCTTCACCGCGGCGTTCAGAATGCGCTTCTTCGTGAGAACCGTCTCAAGGTCGCCGATTGGATTGGACCCGAGCGCATCGCGTCCGAAGTCGATGCAGTCGATCAGGGTGGGGCCGCGGCCCTGGCGGGCGCGCTGGATGGATTCGCTGGCTACGCGGTAGATGGCGCGTACGTCGGCGGCGTCTACGGCGATCATCGGCATGCCGAACTCCAGCGCTTCCGGAACGTGGCCGTTGCGCGTGGCCTTGTGCGTAGGCGCTTCATGAAGGCGAACCACAATCAAGGGCAGATTGTCCTTGCTGGCGCGCTGCAATTGTCTGCGCCACAGATCGGCCTTCACGCGGTTTTCGCAGAGCGCCAGCGCAACGGCGCCATTCTTCGCTGCTTTGTGCGCCTCGGCTGCTTGGGAGGCGGATGCGAAATCGTCAGACAGCGCCAGGCCGAGGCGACCGTTGCGTGAGGCCCGGCGCGATGCGGAGCTCTTGATGAATGTAGAGAGAAGACTGCTGTGCGCGGCGATGAGCGTGTCCTGCGGCCGCAAGTCGGCGGTCACTCCCGCGACCATCGCCTCGAGGCCAGTAGTCAATTGCTGCGCCTGGTTGCCCAATAGGGCCAGCTCTTGCGTTCGCTCGGCGAGTTTCTGATACTTCACCATCGCGGAGTACAGCGCAATCATCTTTTCGCGAGAAATCAAATCGTAGCTCCAGTCATCGCTTCGGGGCTAGGTTGAATAGTCAGCGTTGATATGGACGTATTCGTAGGTCAGGTCCGTGGTCCAGAAGACGCACTTGCCCTCGCCTTGATTGAGTTCGATGCGAATGGAGAACTCGTGCTGCTTGATGTAGGCGTGCGCGGCGTTTTCGTCGAACTCGGTGGCTCGTCCGCCGTCGCGGCAGATGCGCAGATTGCCGAACCAGATGTCGATGCGCTCCGGATCGATCTCGGCGCCGGAGTAGCCGATGGCGGCGACCAGACGGCCCCAGTTGGGATCAGAGCCTGCCCAGGCCGTTTTTACCAATGGAGAGTGCGCGATGGCTTTGGCGACACGTAGTGCGTCTGCGTCGGTCTTGGCGCCGTTGATCTGCAGCTCGACAACGTGGGTGACGCCTTCGCCATCCCTGACAACCTGCTTGGCCAGCGAAGTACACACATAGGCCAGTGAGTTAGCGAAGGCGTCGCATATCTCTGACTCGTCGTGCTCGATGGCGACGCCGCTGGCGCCAGAGGCTATCACAAGCACTGTGTCGTTGGTCGAGGTGTCACCGTCGACGGAGATGCGATTGAAGCTGGTCTCGACGGCGTTGCGCAGAAAACGATCGAGGGCGGCCGGTTCGATGGCCGCATCGGTCATGATGTAGACCAGCATGGTGGCGTGCGGGACAAGCTGCGGATGAATCATGCCGGAGCCCTTGCACACGCCGGCGAGGCGCACCTCTTTGCCGTCGACCTCGAAGCCTGCGAACGCGATCTTTTCGACCAGATCGGTGGTGATGATGGCCGACGCGACTTGTTTGAAGTGATCGTCTTCCGATCCGATGCGCGCGGCTAGCTCGGGCAGCGCGGCGATCAGTTTTTCAGCCGGAAGCGGGACGCCGATGATGCCGGTGGAGGAAGGGAAGACCTCTTCGATTTTGCAGTCGAAGGTTTTTGCGGCTGCGGCGCATGTGGCGCGCGCGGCGGCGAGTCCGGCCTGGCCGGCGGCGCAGTTGGCGTTGCCGGCGTTGATGGCGACGACGCGGACATGGCCGCCGGTGGCGCGCAGATGTTCCTTGTCGACCTGCAGAGGCGCGGCGCTGACGCGATTGCCGGTGAACATGGCGGCGGCGTTGGCGGGCTTATCGGCCACGATCAGCGCGAAGTCGGTGCGGCCGCTTTTCTTGAGGCCGGCCTTTGTGGCGCCAAAACGGAAACCTTGAGGAAGATGAAGTCGGGAGATATCGCTCATGAAATCGCTGACCCACGCGATCTACGGCAGAGCGATCGATGGGGGTAAGGCTGCATTTAATCTAACAAAGTGGACCGTACATCCGATCATTCCGAAGCAGGCAATTTTTCTTTTGATCCGCATCAGTTTCTCGAACTGGAAAACGTCAACGTCGCGCGCGGGGACCGGATCGTACTTCAAGACTTCAATCTTAAGATTCGCGCCGGGGAGCATGTCGCGATTCTTGGGCCCAACGGCTGCGGTAAATCGACGTTGATTTTCACCATCACGTGCCAGATCTATCCGATCGTGCAGCCGGGGATGCGGGTGCGCATCTTTGGGCGCGACCGCTGGGACCTGACGCAGTTGCGGAAACATTTTGGCGTGGTGGGCACGGATTTGCCGGGCGAGCGGACGGCGGTGACTACGGGTCTCGACGCGGTGATTGCCGGCTTTTTTTCGGCGTCGACGTTGTGGCCCAATCTGCATGTGACCGACGAGATGCGGGAGCGCGCGGTGGAGGCGCTGGCGCGGATTGAAGCGTCGCATCTGGCCGGGCAGCTTGTGGGCGAGATGTCGGCCGGCGAGAAACGGCGGATTTTGATTGCGCGGGCGCTTGTGCATCGGCCGAAGCAGCTTCTCCTCGATGAGCCATCGAATGCGCTCGACCTGGCGGCACAGCGCGAGTTGCGCGAGACGCTGCGACGGCTGGCGCAGGATGGAACTGGACTGGTTT
>DATHNJ010000143.1:0-10032 GCA_035486155.1 Occallatibacter sp.
GCGATCCTTACTTTGGTAGGTTACTCGATGAACGACACAATCGTGGTCTTCGATCGAATTCGCGAAAATCTGAGAATCAGCAGGCGCGAATCGCTGCCCGATGTCGTCAATCGCAGCATCAATCAGACTCTAAGCCGGACGGTGCTGACTTCGGGGCTGACTTTCATTACGGTTCTCTCGCTGTTTGTCTTCGGCGGCCAGGTCTTGAAGGGCTTTTCGTTCGCGCTGGTGATCGGTATTTTGATTGGCACGTATTCGTCGATCGCCGTGGCTGCGCCGATGCTTGTGTCGTGGCAGGAATGGCGCACCAAGGGCGGAAAGAACGCGGTTCTGCCGGCGGCGAAACGCGCCAAGGTGTAAGAACAGTCCTTCTCGGCTGCACTGTTTCTGGGGCATGTTTTGCAACTGTTGTGGAGTTTCTGATATAGGTGAAGCACACTGCTTTGCCACAGCTTTAGACGCCGGGAACTTTTTCGAAAAGGCTGGTGTCTAAATTGAGGTAACGATACCCGATTCGAGGCTGGCCAATGTTTGAAGACTCCACGTTTGAATCCGGCGGAAGGATTAAGAGCAAGAGTAGATATTGGATGATGGTCACGTTCATCACCAATGGCTCGATCCTGGTCCTGCTCATTCTCATTCCCTTGATCTACCCTGAGGCTCTGCCCAAGGCCGCGATGCAGACGCTCCTGGTTGCGCCTCCGCCGCCACCTCCGCCACCTCCTCCGCCGCCACCTCCCGAGGTGAAGATCGTGCACGTGCAGTCGGAGATGATGAACAACCAGCTCGTCGCGCCCACCAAGATTCCTAACACCATTAAGCAGGTGGCTGAGAAGGAAGCGCCGCCATCGAGCTTTGGCGTCGCCGGCATGGAAGGCCTCGGCGGCAGCGCCAGCGGCGTAATGGGTAGCGTGTTCGGCAGCGGGAACGCACCGAAGGTGCAGGCCGCTCCACCCAAGAAGATCAACATCTCCGCCGGCGTTGCTGTCGGCAATTTGATCCAGAAGACCAGCCCGGTCTATCCGCCCATCGCGAAAGCGGCGCGCGTCTCCGGCACGGTGGTTCTTCAGGCCACAATCTCCAAGACGGGCACCATTGAGAATTTGCGCGTCATCAGCGGTCCGGCGATGTTGCAACAGGCTGCGCTGGATGCAGTGAGGTCCTGGCGGTACCGGCCTTACCTGCTCAACAACGATCCCGTTGAGGTCGAGACCACGGTCAACGTGATCTTCAGCCTCGGAGGCTGATTTAGTTTCCGGCCCTTTCCCGCGTCCATGGGGAAAGGGCTTTGTTTTTGACCCGAATGCGAATCCGAATAGAGCCGCATTCCCAGCAGTAGTAGTCGCAGTTCACAAGAAACTCCTTAGGAGGAACGATTCAGTGATTCTCGCTCAGTTCGCACATTTCGCTTCGCACACGGTCAGCAGCCTGGCCCTTCTCTTTCAAGATGCCGGAGAACAAACCGTCAGCTTCAGCCCGATGGGACTCTGGGAGCACATGGGCTACCTGGCCAAGGCCGTGGCCGTTCTGCTCTTCATCGAGTCCATCTGGTCTTTGGCCGTCATGATCGACCGCTACCTCTACTTCTCTGCAGCCCGCAAGCAGTCGCGCGAATTCGCCCCCAAGGTTGCTGGCGCTCTGAAGGACAGCAAGCTTGAGGAAGCGATCAAGATCGCGGACCGCAACAAGAAGTCGCACCTAGCCGAGGTTGTCACCGCCGGCCTGCAGGAGTTCCGCGCCTCTGGCGGAGCGTCCACGGAAAACAACATCGAGAGCTCGCAGCGCGCGCTGGACCGGGCGGAAGCCATCGTCCACGCCAAGCTGAAGCGCGGCCTCAGCGTTCTGGCCACCATCGGCTCCACGGCTCCGTTTGTCGGACTGTTCGGCACCGTCGTCGGCATCTTGAACGCCTTCCAACAGATCGCGACGCAGAAGACCTCTGGTATCGGCGCAGTCGCCGGCGGTATCTCTGAGGCCCTGGTCACCACCGCCTTCGGTCTGCTCGTGGCGATCCCGGCCGTTATGGCCTTCAACTACTTCACCGGCCGTGTCGAAGCGTTCGACGTCGAGATGGACAACTCCTCGAGCGAACTGATCGACTACTTCATCAAGCAGAGCAACAAGCGCTAAACGACTCGAGCGAGAATCTTGTCGGGACAGGAGAGACTGCGAATCTCTCCTGTCCTCAGATTTCAAACTCGCCCAGGGTTGAAAGCGCAGATAAACCGGAGCCATCCGGAGAAAAAATCCAAGGCACGGAGCCACCGAAATGGCAATTGCAGTTCGAAACGAAGGCAGCAAGGTCAACTCCAACATCAACGTGACGCCGATGGTGGACGTGATGCTTGTGTTGCTGATCATTTTCATGGTCATCACCCCCATGCTCCAGCAGAAGGTCGCTGTCGACATGGCGAAGGTGGACAATCCTACCCCGATGCCGGATGCCGACAAGGAAGACGCGATCATCGTCGCGGTCACCAGAGATGGCGGCGTGTATCTGGGACAGGACAAAGTCGCGACGAGCGAACTGGGCGGCAAGGTTCGCGATAAACTGGCCGACACCCCCGGCAAAACGATCTACGTTCGCGCCGACGCGCGCGCGCAGTACCGCGCGGTTGAGGATGCGATCGATGCGGTCCGTACGGCCGGCGTAGACGAAGTGGGCTTGTTGACGCAGAGAAAAGAAGGCAATCTTTCAGGCGGCCAATAAGTCGCCGAAGATTTGCCCAGCAGTAGCAGTATTTGATAACGATTCGAGGAACCAAGGAGTTAAGCCATGGCATTTTCAACTGGGGGCGGTGGCGGCGCAATGGGCGAGATCAACGTCACGCCCATGATCGATATTCTACTGGTGCTCCTGATCATCTTCATGGTCATCGTGCCGGTTGTGCCGAAGGGGCTTGATGCGTTGGTGCCTCAGCCTCCGAAGGATCCGCAGAAGCAGCAGCAGCCCAACGACCGCACGATTGTCGTGCAGGTCCTGAACCAGGCTGGCGGGGCGCCGCAGTACAAGATCAATGAGACGCCCGTACAAAAGACTGAGCTGCTGGCCAAGCTCACCGATATCTACTCCAATCGCGCCGAGCGCGTCATGTTTGTGAAGGGCGATGACGACCTCGACTTTCGCTATGTCGCCGAAGTGATCGATATCGGCAAAGCGGCGAACGTGGATCACATCGGTCTGATGACGCCGAAGATTCTGGCCGGACAATAGCGTTCGCTTTCGCGGTCGAGCGCCGACCCCATGCCCTGGGACACAATCGCAATGTGTGTCCTCGATTTGGGCGGCAGCTTCGGCCAATATGCGAAAGGGTTTCCGTTGCAGAGTACAATGCTTTTCAGCCTGGTTTCGGAAGTCCCGGCCGCAGCCAGTCAAGTTGAGATTCCAGGCGCGCGTTGTGTGAGGCACGTCCTGAAGGAGAAGAAAACAAGATGAATGGACCCGCACGAATTTCGGCGCTTGCGGTAGTTTTGGCCGGCCTGGTCCTCTCTCTGAGCGGGTGCAATCGCCTGGCGGCCCGCGACCAGTTGAACAAGGGAGTGGACGCATACAAGAGCGGCAAATACGAAGAAGCGATCGGTCATTTTCAGAAGGCGACAGAGCTGGACCCGACGCTTCCCATGGCGAAGAGCTATCTGGCGACCGCGCTTTCGCAGAACATCGTTCCCGGCCTCGATACGCCGGACAACCTGAAGACGGCCACGCAGGCCATCAGCATCTTTCAGGATGTTCTCGCTAAGGACCCGAGCGATGTGAACAGCCTGAAGCAGATTGCGGGCATTTACTTCAACATCAAGAAACTCGACGACGCCAAAACCTGGCAGAAGAAGGTTCTGGCGGTTGATCCTAAGGATCCGGAAGCAGCCTATACCGTCGGCGTGATCGACTGGACGCAGGCGCACGAGAATAAGCTGAAGGCCCTCAGCACCGTCGGCATGGACGACGATGGAAAGGGCAACGTCAAGGCGCCGAAGAAGGTGATGGACACCATCAAGCAGGAGAATGGTCCTCTCGTTGAAGAGGCCCTTCAATACTTGAACGACGCCGTAGCCAATCGCCCTAACTATGACGACGCGATGCAGTACATGAATCTCGTCTATAGAAATAAGGCGGACGTTGACTTTGGCAATGCTGACGCCGTGAAGGCCGATATGGCCTCGGCGGACGAGTGGACCTCGAAGGCGATGGGCACACGCAAGGCCAACGAAGCCAAGAAGGATAAAGGCCCCGGCGGCATCACCATGGATTCCAGCGGCAACCTGAAGTAGCTCGTCGGCAATCTCAAAGCAGAACGGCCTCCGAATCTCGGAGGCCGTTTTCGTTGCTGGCAAACTTCTCCGTCATCGTCTTCCGGAACCGGCCGCACCAATCGACTCGCGCCAGGAGAGGATTGCAGCCGTGCCGCCAGAGAGTGCGCGTGAATCACTGGCTCCCGCGGGGAGCAGGCGAGAATAGCCCCAGGGTCGAGCGCAGCGCGACCCCGCGACAGCTACGTCTCCAATGTAGAGAACCCCGTAGGGACGACAGATATTTTTGATCGATTGCCTCGTGATCGCACTTGGGAGGGAGCAGCAGCGTTCAGGCCGCTGGATAGCCGAATCAACAACGCGGGGCTTTAGCCCGGGACGGCCTAGAAGCCGCGATCAGTGCGCGCCGCTCAGAATCTGCTCCGCATAATAATTGCGGACAGTCGCCTGATCATGCAGCATCTCGAGGTACGCGTTCTTGAGCAACTGGGCGTGGCTCTCGCGCAGGAACTGGCGGATTGTCTGCTGCACGCGCGGATCGTTCAATTCGCGCTGCCCGGCCGGCTCGTGCGACAGCATCTTGTAGATCGCGTAGCCGATCACGCGGCGCCCCGGCCCGCTGTTGTCATACACCGGAATCGGATCGGTGATCTCGCCCGGCTTGAGCTTGCCGATGGCGTTATACGCGTCGGGCTCGCTGCGCAAAGCGGACTCGTAGACAAAGCCCATATCGCCGCCATTCGACGCGTTATTGGCGTTGTCCGAATACTGGCTCGCGACTACGCCGAAGTCTTCTCCGCTTCTCAACCGGTTGTAAAGCGTCTCGATCTTCTTCTTCGCGTCGGCGTCGTTGGGCGGCTTGGCCATTTGCACGTTCGGCGTCTGCTGCTGCGGCGGCACTGCGCTGGCCACAATCTGGGCAAGATGATATTGCGGTTCGATCAGATTGAATTCGGCCTTATGCGCCCCGTAATAACTGCTGATATCGGAGTCGGTGATGTTGATCTTCGACTCGATCTCCTTGTTCAGCAGTTTTTCTTTGGTCAACGAACGGCGCAGATCGCGCTTCAGGTCGTCCAGCGTAATGTTGCGCTGCTTGAGCTGTTTGTCGAACTCCTCTTGCGTGTACGGCGCCTTCATCTCGGTAAGCTTCGCGTTGACGTCTTCGTCTGAAGCGGCAAGGTTCAGCTTCGCGGCTCGCTGTTCAAGAATCTCGTCTTCAATGAGCTGGTGAAGGATATTCAGCCGGACGATATCCGCCTGTTCTTCGCTGGGAGTTTGGGGGTTGTCGCCAAGGCTCGCCTTGTAATACTTCTCGACGTCGTCCCGCATGATGTCTTTGCCGTTCACCGTGGCCATGACGTCGGGAGAGGGAGGCCGATGACAACCGGCGAGTGCGGCCATCAGCACCGCGGTGCTAAGAAATGGAGCGACGAGACGATGGCGTAGGACGCGTGCTTCGACGTGCAACCTGAACCTCTCCTGAAGAACCCAATCGGGCCTCAGCAATACAGGATAAATGCCAGCGCCGGGCAGTCTCGCTTCGCCGCCGCCCTATTTTCCAGCGCCATTGACGGATGTGGCCGGAGCGGCAGGAGCCGGCGCGGCTGGAGGAGGCTGCTCGCCCGCCGCGCGCAGCGCCCGATCGATCACCATCCAGAGCTGGTCTTCCGGAAGCCAGCCGACAATGCGTTCGCCGTCGATGAAAAGCGATGGCGTCGAATCGATGCCCAGACCGTCGCCTTCCTTCATCGAAGCGCGCACCTGCGTTTCATCCTGCTTGGCCACGCATGCATCGAGCTTGCCGGAATCAAGCTTGGCCACCGTGGCTTCCTGCTGCGCAATGCGATCCAGCGCCGCAAAACTCTTCTTGATGTCGCGGTCTTCGCCCGTTACTTCCTGCCCATGGGCGTGCAGGTAGTCCACGTAGGTCCAATAGACCGTCGAGCTCTGCGCGGCGAGGCAATTGGCGTCGATCGCTGCATGCATCGCCCAGGGATGCATATCCGCCAGCGGAAAATCTTTGTAGACGAAGCGGACCTTGTCTTTGTAGCGATCCAGCGTCGCTGGAAACAGCGACTGGTGCATCTTCGCGCAATACGGGCATTCAAGGTCGTCGAAGTTGATGATCGTAACCTTGGCTGCCGGGTTGCCGCGGACGGGACGCGCCGCAGTGTCGATGTTGAACGCGGGGTCTTTAGCCAGGTCGAAGGTCTCCAATCGCGCCAGGGTCTTGCCGTCGCTCGCGATCAAAAAATCGAACTGCGACGACTTGGGCCCGCGCGTGAACGTGACCGGCAGCGTCTCGTAGCCGGGAATGTTGCTGGGTTTGCGCGCGCCGAGCGTGACCGTGTAGTCATGCGGCACGTTGAACTGCGAACGAACCAGAACTTCAATGCGGCGGTTGACGTCGGAAGAATCCAGTTGAGCGGGTTGAGCCTTGCACCCCACGGCAATGCCTATCGCCAGCAGGCCGGCTAAAAATGAAAAACGCAGCAAAATACACGATCCTCTTCTTATAGAAGGATAAACCAGACCCCTCGCCGCCCCATCGACATGGATGCCGGCAACGCCCACCATGCGATGGACGCTGGCGGCGGGGAAAGGCAAGCCAATAGCGCCGCAGAATTCAATAAGGGGGCGTTACGTTGGGATCACGGAATGGGGTGTTCGTATGGCGAATGTCGCCGACCGTGCCAAAGTTGGCCAATGTAAATCCATACAGCCACTCGGACTCGTCGCGGCTCACTGACCCAATGGAGCCAAGCTCGTAGCGACGATAGCCGGCGCTGATGCCGCAGCAACCCCAGTTATAAACCGCCAGAGCCCCGGCATATTGCAGCGAGTGCTGAACGAAATCGTAGCTGCCGTTCGCCGCCAGGTTGAATCCGGGCCCGCTAGCCTTGCCAATCTGCAGGTACGGCTGCAATTGCTGGCTCTTGATTGTCGTCGCGGCGCTGCCTTGCTCGTCGACGGCGTTCAGCAGCGCGTGGCCGAGTCCCACCGTCGTCCGGCCCCAGCTGTAGCTGGCGAATAAGTTGTCGGAGCCGACATGACCGATCTTGGGGTCGTAGTCCAGATCCCACTCGACGCGAAAATTATCGATGGCCTCGAACCGCAGCCGCGAAATGACAGGCGAAATATTACGCGCCGAGGTGAGAAAAGCCACGCCGCTCAGGTCGAGCGTCGAGTCGAAGACGTTGCGACTATTCGGAATGAGCGCGCCGCCGAAGTTCGGATCGATGAAGAACTTTTGTGCGATCTGCCAGCTTGCCCACTCGCGGGACTGGGCCGGGCAATTTGTCAGAGGCGCGCCCGTATCGTCGAAGCAGGGCTTGGATTTGTCCGGCCGCAGATAAAAGCGCTGCGTGAGCGAATAGCCTACCTCGTTGGTGTCGGTGGCGATGTCATTCGAATCCACCAGCAGCACATTGCGCTCGTTGGCGCCGATGCCCCCGACAAAACGGTACGTCAGCTCCGGCTCGATCACATGACGCAACGTGCGATTCCAGCCGGGCAGCGCAAAATCGCGTTCCAGGGCCGGCGCCCGCACATCGACAGAGGCCTCCACATCCGCGCGGTTGAGCGGATCGTGCCTTACCGTCGGCGTTCCGCCGTTGGCGCCGGTGAGATCGGGCGTCTGACTGTCGGAATAGATCGTCTCACGCAGCGCAACCTCGGGCGTCACGCTCCAGCCGCCCCCGACCAACGGCATGGCGAGGTGAGGATAGAGATCGATGCGGCCGAGGTTGTATGCGTGAAAATTTGGCTCCGAGCGGCTCAAGTGGCTGAGCGAGGAGTTCACGCCCCAGTAAAACGGCGATCCGGCCAGCGGCCGGTCGAGCGAGTCGAAGCGCAGGGTGGGCAGATGCAGGATGCGGCCCTCATCTCCTGGAGTGGAGCTGGCGAAGGTCTGCGTGCGGCCGAAATACCCGGATGGAATGTATCCGTCATGTTCATGCGTCAGCGAGACGGTGCTGATCACTTCCGAGTTCACCGCTTGCGTATAAATGTCGTCGAAGACCAGGCGATAGACATAGCTCGACAGGTATTCGACATTCGCGGTGGCGCGCGTGTCGGGCGAGAAATCCTTGCGGCCCAGCGCCACGATATCGATGCCGCCCTGATTGACGACCCCTGTGTCCGGAGGAGTCGCCGCCACGCCGCGATCCAGCAACGCGTTCCAGCGCGTGGTGAAGTGGTCGAGCCCCGGTCCCTTATAGCGAAAGTCGCCGTTCGGCGCCCAGCCGCGCTTGCTGTAGTAGTCAGACCCGATCACCATGTCCATGCTTCTGTTCAAAACGAGATAGACTTGCTCGCCCATCACCAGCCCCTTGATGCTGGAGTTGTAAGGGAAGATGGGAATCAGGAATCCGCTCTCGCGGCCGGTATCGGTGATCGGATGCCGCAAAAACGGCAGATAGAAAATCGGCACGCCAAACAGCTTGAACAGCGTGTTGTGCGTGGACGCCTCCTGATTTTCCATCTTGATCGATTGCGAGATCAGCGCCCAATCGGGATGCGGCAAGCGGCAATTCGTCATCGAGCCGTCGACGATGCGGTATTTGCCCTCGCCGGTCTGCAGAAGCACCCTGCCGGAAAACAGAAACGGGTTGGCGGTTGAATACACCACAGCCGGACCTGCGCGACGCACGCCCACCGAACCTGTCACATTGAAGAAACGCGCGGTGTGCATCTCCAGGCGCATGTCGCCGTGAGTTGCTTCAAGATCGATGTCGTCCGGCCCGCCGGTAACCCGCAGATGTCCATCGGCATCCAACTCCGATGTTGACTGATGGTAGACCACTTTATCGGCGCGAATGACATAGTCGCGGTAGTAGATCGTCACGTCTCCATCAAGGGTTCGCGTGTCGCCTTGAAGGGTCTGTCGTTTCGCTTCCCAGCGCATATGGGTTCCGTCCGCCGGCGGAGGCTCGGGCTGCGCAATGGGAAGAGCTTCCTCTTCAGGGTCGTCGGGGAGCGGCGCGCCAGTCTTGGCGTCGTCCATCGAGCCGCCGGAAGGGTTAGCGCTCTGCTGGGGCTGCGGAGGTAGCACATTGGTCAACATCTGCCCGCGAAGTAGCGGGTGACAGAGCGCGAGCAGCGTGATAAACACGAAAGTGCGAGGATGCATCCGGTCCAAAGCCAGCATAGCAAAGGCAGCGCTGGGTCATTGGACGGACGCCAGGCCGGCTGGAGTACGAATTGTTTCCAGCGGACCAGTTTTCAACATAGTCGCCGCTTCGTAAAAGCAACGTCCACCTTAGCCGGCAACGGACTCGAACGAGCGCTGGGCTCGAGAAGCGCCAGAGAAGGATCAACAAGAATTGAATCGATCGAGCCAATCTCTCCCCAAACCCTCTTGGAAAGAGGAAGTGAATCGGCGGCTTGAGCAGCACAAGAGCCGGAAGGGCCTGTCGGTTGTTGACGAGTCCTCCACGCACGAAGAGCATGCCTCTGTGAGTGATCGCGCGGCGATGGCGGCTGCCCGCGTGGCTGCCCGCTTCTCCAAGGCGCCAAGTTATAGCGAGATGCAGGCTGCCGAGGCGCGCGCCGCGTTGCGCGAAGCCCAGGTCGCGACCCAGGCTGCGCTGGAAGCGCAGGTGGCGGCGCAAGAGGCTCTCGCCAACCTGGAACGCGCGGCCGAAAACGAGTTTGACTACGCGGAAGATGCACAGACGACCGTCGCCGCTCCGCAATGGCAGCAGGAGCAGCCGTGGCAAAAGGACGAGCAGGGCGCGAGCCAGGCGTCGAAAGCTGCCGGCGCGCCTGAAACTTCCGCTG
>DATHNJ010000144.1:0-8281 GCA_035486155.1 Occallatibacter sp.
ACCGAGAAGTCGGCTTGTGTCCATAAATGGCGGTTTGTCGCCGATTCCTCTGGACGAAACAGTCCGCGCGCCCCAATAGACCGCTGCCGTTTGGACCGGCTGCGAAAAATTACAAATCCACTCCGCACAATGGAGTGAGCGACCTCATCTTCTCCCGTCGAGGAAATGAATCCATGAAACATCGCCGCCGCAGTCGGCCACCGCCCCTGCCACGACGCCGCATCGTGTGCGCTGCGCCCCAAGGCCCCGCCCTGTGCAGAAAAAAAACACTGTGAAACTGTGGAACTGTGAGAAATCCGGCGCAAGTCCCGCGCCCTCAATACTCGCTCCAGGCACAGTTTCACAGTCTCACAGATTCTGTGGCGCCAAAATGCGTCATCACTTATGCCGTATCGTGCCTTCTTCGTCGACTGAGCGTTGGCCAAAGAGTCCTTTTGCCGAGGCCTCGGCAGCAGGCGGTTCACGGAACGGCTCCACAGAAATGCGCTCGTAATACACTTCCAGCACCGTCAGCTCTTCTGTTCCGCCCGGCGCTTGGAGAACTACGCTGTCCCCCTCTGCCGACTTCAACAACGCGCGCCCCAGAGGCGACACCCAACTGATGTGGTTGCGGTTGAGATCGACCTCGTCGGCGCCTACGATGCTCACCACTCGCTCCGCGCCCACGGCATTGGCATAGCGCACGGTCGCCCCGAAGAATGCCCTCTCCGCCCGCTGCCCCGCTCTCGGAGCTTCCGGATCCACCACTTCCGCGGCTTCGATTCGCTTCGTAAGAAAGCGAATCCGCCCATCGATCTGCCGCAGTCGCCGTTTGCCGTACTGATAGTCTGCATTTTCACTGCGATCGCCGTTGCCGGCAGCCCACGCCACCACCTCCGCGACGGCCGGGCGCTCTCTGGTGAGCAGAAACCGGTGCTCATCTTTGAGGCGCTGCAGCCCGCTGGGAGTTATATAGTTTTTGACTTGCGTCGCGGGCTCGTCCGCTTGCGGTTGCCTGGTAAACCCTTTCCGCATCTTGTAGTCCTCTCAGCGCGAATCCAGCAGCGTTCCATGCGTGAACCAGTCCTGTAGCCCACTTCGGTTATTTTGCCGGGGCGGCTGAATCAGAATTGTTTTTCTTGCCGAATAGCTTCGAAAGCCCGCTCTTATGCAGGATGTTCGCGCCTTTGCTTTGTAAAGCGGCGACATTGCCTTTCATCAGACCGTGGACATCCGCGGTGATGACGGGGTTCTCTGCTGTGCCGGTGATGTTAATGGGGATGCCTTCGGCAGTGGAGGGTTTGTCGGCAGCCGATGTGCTGTTCAACTTCGTGAGGATCTTCACGCCGACCTTATTGAGTCCTTTGGCGCTCGTAACTTTAGAAATCAAGTGGAAGTCCAGTTCGCCGGAAGGAGACACAGTACCGCTGCCGGTAGACTCGCCGAGGGCAGGAAGCACCGAGTAGATATTCGTGCTCTCGCTGCCTGATTTGCTGATGCGCACGTCGGCGCGGGAGATATCGATGACCGTGGTATCGCCTGTCTTGATGCCGCCCATGGCGGCGATGCCAACGATCTTGGAGCCGAGATCGTACCCTACCAACTCTGTATTGTCGATCTCGTAGTGACCGGCGATGACGTTGTCTTTCGCCGAGCCCTTAAGGTCGAAGTTAGCCGACAGCGTTCCACCCTTAAGAACAGCGTCGTTCGGAAGCCTCACGCCGATGGCGGGCATCAGCGCTTGCAGACCGTCGACGGGGACACTTTGGGCCAGCAGCTTGAGGTCGAAGACCGGTACATTGGCGACGAGTTGATATGCGCCTTTGATGTGAATCGCCACAGCGCCGGTCTGAAGGGCAAGATCGGAGACTTGGACACTGTTGCTTTTGATTAAGTGGCCAACCCGATAGTTGATATCGACAGGATGCGGGGCAGGCTTGCCGCCTTTCAGGAGGATGAGGTGTTCAGCGTGGACTTTGCCGTCGCTGGTGACGCTCGCGCCGTCTGAGACGATATGGGCGTCGAGGCCGGCGACCATCGAGATTCCGGCGGCGGGGTCAAGGTACCCGGCGACGACTGGGTCCAGGCGCCTGATGGCGACCTGGGCGTCGAAAGGAGTGGCGACGGCGTCTTGCGGATTGATAGGACCAACGGTTCCGGAGACCTCTACCTTGCTGTCGCCGGGCAGCGACGCGCTCACCGCGAAGGGAAAAGCCTCGGCCAGAGAGACGTGCTCCAACTTCACGTTGAGGTGATCGTAGACCTGGAGATTTTTCTGCGATGGCAGCGTTTCTATCGTGGCGTTGCCGTCTTTGATGGCGATAAGGCCGATCGTGATAAGGCCGACTGCAAGATTGGGTGGAGCGGCCGTTTGATCCGGGTTCTGCGAGACGGCTCCGTGGCTCAACGTGGAGAAGTTCCAAGTCCCATCCTCGGCGCGAATCAGATGGATTTGGGGAGCATCGGCCTCAAAGCTTCGCACAACGACCTGCCTGTTGAAGATGAGCGGCTTCATCTCAACGCCAATGCGCAATCGTTTCGCCGTGAAGAATGGAGTCTGGCCAAACTGCGGGTCCTCGGCTATAGCAAGATCGTTCGCCACCAGGCTTCCTGTCATCACTGAGAGGCTCAGAGCGCCGAGCGTGACCTTGCGGGAAAGCGCCGCGCTCAGCCGGTCCTCGATCGCAGGACGAAACGTATTGGCATCCACGAACAGAGGAATGGCCGCTACTGCGAGTATTGGCAGCGCCACTATGACTGCCAGACTGATCTTGACCGTCTTCTTCATGAATCTCCACATTTGAGAAAAGGGGGGCGATGCCAACTTCCAAGCCTACAGCGCCAACGAGCAGAATGTATCGGAGTCTGCGCGATTCTTACCATCTCACGAGATCTATTCGGGATGAGTCGGTCCCTGTCGATGTGTTGCAAGTATGTATCGAGGGACCGTTGCAGGGTGCGGATTTGTCGTCGCCAACCCGGAAGTAACTGAGCCGTAACTTCCGAACTGGCGGTCGCGCTCCCTGATCACTGACAACTGATCACTGTAGTCTGGATATCGTCTCCAGCACCTTCTCAACAACCGGCTTGGGCAGCGGCGCATACTCCAGCGACTCCGCTTCGCTCTGCCCTTTGGTCTCGATCCATGTCAGCAGGTCTTTCAGCACGCGGGCTTTCGCTGCATCGGAAGACCGCAATGGCGCCAGAAGCCATGTGAAGCTCGCGATCGGATACGCATCGGCGCCCGGCGCATTCGTAATCGACACGCGATAGTCTGACGATAGATTTTGCATGCCGCCGATTGCGGCCGCGATGCTCTCGCTCGAAGCCTTCACCCAATTGCCGGCCGCGTTGCGCACATCGCCGAACTCCAGGCGATTCTCGCGCGCATAGATCAGCTCGACGTACCCGAGCGCGCCATCGGTTGCGCGCACCACACGCGCTACGCCGTCATTGCGCACCGCGCCCACGCCCACCGGCCAGTTCGGCGCCGTGCTTCTTCCAGGCCCGGATGCCCACGCCTGGCTCACCTTGCTGAGATAGTCGGTGAAGATGTACGTTGTTCCGCTGGTCTCGGCGCGATGCACCACGACGATCTTCTTGTCCGGCAGCTTCGCGTCGGGGTTGTCCCTGGCGATGCGCGGATCGTTCCAACGCGTGATGCGGCCCAGATAGATGTCCGCCAGCACTTCGGGGGCGAAGCGCAGATCCCGCACGCCCTCGACATGAAAGATGGGAACCACCGCTCCCATCAAGGTGGGAAGATGCACCAGCTTGGTTCGCGCAGCGGCGAGCTGGCGGTCGGTCATGGGCGCGTCGGTCGCGCCAAAATCCACCACGCCCGCCGAGGCCTGCCGAATCCCCGCGCCTGATCCAACCGCGCTATAGCGGATCGACACGCCCGGATGCGCCGCGTCATATTCGCTGAACCACTTGGCGTAGATTGGATACGGAAATGTCGCGCCCGCGCCGGTCAGCTTTTGCGCAGTGAGAGGCGCCGCAACCGAGGCAATCGACAAACAGGCAATCAGAAACCGCGCAGTGCGAAACCGTGGAATCAGGGCGCCTCTCACAGGATCTCCACTCAGTGCGGGAAATCTCAACTCGCGGCCCGCGCCGTCGTGGCCGGAGGCTCCGCCGTTTCGATCGAAGTTTGTGACCGCGGCGCAAGCGGCAGCGTGAAATGAAACGCTGCGCCGGCGCCCAGCTCGCTTTCGGCCCAGATGCGCCCGCCGTGGGCTTCGACGATGTGCTTCACAATCGCCAGGCCCAGTCCCGTTCCGCCCGACTCGCGCGACCTTGCTTTGTCCACGCGATAGAACCGTTCGAAGATTCTATCCAGGTGCTCGGACGGGATGCCCGGACCAAAGTCCTGTACAAAAAACTCAACTTCATCTTCGAGCAGCTTCGCCCCGACCACGATGCGCTTGTTTTCCTTGCCGTACTTGACTGCGTTCTCAATCAGGTTCCCAAAAACCTGGTTCATCGCATCGGGATCGGCCATCACCAGCGTATCGGGCGCGCCCGCCGATTCCAACTCCACCTCGGAGTCGACAACAATGCCGCCCAGCGATTCGATTGCATCCTGCACCAGCGCGCAGGCCCGCGCCGGCTGCGCCACAAGTTTATAGTCCGGGCTCTCCACGCTGGCCAGCGCCAGCAGGTCCTCGGTCAGGCGGTTCATGCGCGTCGCGTTCTTGTGGATGATGCCCAGAAACTCGCGCATCGTCTCCGGATTCGGCTTTGTATCCTCGACCAGCGTCTCCACGTATCCCTGAATCGACGTCAACGGCGTGCGCAGTTCATGGCTGACGTTGGCGATGAAATCGCGGCGTGACTTCTCCGCCTGCTCGATGCGCGTCACGTCGTGCAGCACGGCGATCGCCCCGCCGGAAGGCAGCGGCGCGGCGTTGATCTCAAAGATGCGCCCTGGGGCCAGCGAGCTGGCCCGCCCCGACCTGACTTCTCCGTCTTGTAATGCCCCGCGTACACATGCCAACAGATCGGGATCGCGCACGGAGTGAATCAGCGGCCGCCCCGGTTTGATCTGCGTTCCAGCGATCTTCTGCATCACCGTATTCGACCAGCGCACCTGGCCCTCGGCGGTGATGGCCACCACCGCCTCCTGCATCGAGTCGAGCATCGTCGCCAGCTCGTGCCGGCGGCTCTCGATCTCGGCGAAGCTCTGACCTAATCTCTCCGCGGTCTGATTGAGCGCGCCTTCCATCGCCGCCAGCTCGTCGCCGCCGGAAACATCAAGCCGCGCACCCAAATCTCCCTGCGCAATGCGCCGCGCAAAGGCCACCACGCGCTGCAGGCGCGCCGTTACGCCGCCGGCCGCCCATGCCGCGACGGGAAGGGCGACTGCAAGAGCAATCAGGCCCGACCACAGCATCTCCCTGTCGAGAAAATGACGCGTCTCGACCGACGCATGCTCCACAAAGCGGCGCAGGATCAGCTCCATCGCCACTGCCTGAAAGACGAGCAGCAGCGCAAACAGACCCATCACTTTGATGAATACTCTGCGCGTCACTTGAGGGCTTGCTCCGCCGGCCTTATCTTGCTTTGCTGATCTTGCCTTGCCGATCTTGACTGGCCTGGCTGGCCTTTAATCGGTCTTGGGAATCTCGAAACGGTATCCGGCGCCGCGCACCGTCTTCAGATAACGCGGGTTCTCCGGATCGACTTCGATCTTCTCACGGATGCGGCGCACATAGACGTCCACCGAACGAGGGGTCACAAAGCGCGCGTCGCCCCAGACTGCATCCAGGAGATGATCGCGGCTAAACACTCGGCCTGGATGCCGCGCCAGGTAGTCCAGCAGACGAAACTCCGTCGCCGTAGTCGTCGTCAGCTCGCCGCGCACCTTCAACTGCATGGCATTGGCGTCGATGATCACCTCTTCAAAGCTGATCACCGAAGGCGTCGTGGGCCGCTCGAAGCGCCGCAGCACAGCCTTGACGCGCGCCACCAGTTCGCGCGTCGCAAACGGCTTGGTGATGTAGTCGTCGGCGCCGAGCTCGAGGCCCAAAACGCGATCGTTCTCGCCCGCGCGCGCCGTCAAAAAGATAATCGGAATCGTGGACAGGCCGGTATGGCTGCGCAAGCGCCGGCACACATCCAGCCCATCGCCGCCCGGCACCATGATGTCCAAAAGAAACAGCGCCGGAGGCTGGCGCTCGGCGTCAGGAATCAGATTGGCCGGCGTATGAAACAGCCTAGTCGAAAAACCCGCTGCTTCCAGGTGATGCTGCACCAGTCGCGAAATATCAGTGTCGTCTTCCAGTACAAAAACCGTTTGGCTCAACCGGGTCTGCCCCTCGTTCGGCGGCCTGTCATATTCCAGCTGCGTTGGCCGCACAGAACGTTAACAGACTAATGCAGCGAGGCAAAGAGAATGCAAACGTTTGATGAATTCGCCCGGGCGCACTGATCCATCTCTTCCCTGTTGAACGCTGATCTAACGAGGGTTAGTCCGAAGTCGCCGCCGGGGCGGCATCGCTCAGCGCCTGAAAACTCGGCGGCCCGCTTAGCGCCTCCGGGCGTGACTCCTGCTCGCGTTGCTCACGCTTGGCCCGCTTCTTCTTGCGCACTTCGTCCGCAGCGACGAGAATCAGCGCCGTAAATGTCACCGCCAGCAAAGCGATCGCCGGCAACCCGTGCAGTTGATCCAATCCATCGGAGTTGAAATCGCCATAGAGCAGCGCCAGGCCGACGAACACAAAGAAGATATGCGCGCAGAACACCCGCAGCGACGCCTTGCCCAACGTCGGAAACGGCTCGAGCGCCACGACCTTCAGAACATACTTGCGCAGCCAGTAAAAGAACACCGCAAACGCGATCAGGTTCACCACGCGCAGGGGACCGATCTGCCACTTGTCTAGTGGAATAGCGAGCGCCTGCGTGGTTAAGTGCGGTCCAAGCCATCCATAGCGGATTCCGATAAAGAACAGACATGTCGCAGCCGCAGCCGCAGCCATACCTCTGGGAACCTCGGGAAATGGCGCCCGCTCCGTCGCCGTCTTCGCGCCGATCCATAGCCCCACCGTCCACACTGCCTGCCATGCAAACAGATTGAATGCGCCCGTCTCCTGCAGCGGAATCCTCAAGTGCGTCACGTCGACGACCCAGTTATGCACAACGGTGCGCATGCCGAGCTGCGCCAGCATCCACACCAAGCCGCTCGCGCCAAGAATTGTGCGCCAGCCCCATCGCAACGCGCCGGACAACACCATCGGCGTCGCAACCAAGAAGGTCACATACATCGGCAGGATGTCCAGAAGAGGCGGGCAATAGATCAACAGCAGCGATCCCACGATAGCCGCTTTGGGTCGCGCTAGATAAAAGTCCAGCAGGTTCACCAGCGCCGCTTTGTGCGTGTGTTGCGCGAACGATGCGACTACAGTAAACGCGAAAGCCAACATCAGCAGGTGATACCCGTAGATCTTCAGCGATCGCTTCCACAACTTCGAACGCGCATTCGCCGGGTCCTGCACGAACTCACGAATGTACAGGCGCCCCACCAGCAGGGCCGAGATAAAAACAAAACCCTCGGCGGACGATATAAACCCAATCGGCTGGTTCACAAAGTCGCTGAAGCGCGTAGGAAGATGCGTTAGCGTCATCCACACCAGGAAAAGCCCGCGCAAAGCGTCGAGTTCGGGTCGGCGTTCGAGCTTGTACGTAATCGCGTGTAATCGCATTGGAGGAGGCGGCTCGAAGAAAACGTGCTACATCCTTAGACGCCGATTTTCGGTTCGCGACGCGGGGCAAAAACCTGTAATTTCGGCTATGGCGCTGATCTGTCGTAGCCTTCTGCCCGTCTCCGCTTTTCCTTGACTGCTTCGCCGCAGTCTGCAACACTCCGAACGCGTATTCCCGGCGAGCCGAAAATTCCCTCTCCCTTCGGCGATCCCCTCGCTGAATCTTTTGATGGAATACTCACGGCGCTCTTCGCATGCGTCGGAAACGATCTCAACAGGAGGGAAACAATGAAGAAATATCTTGCGGAACTTGTAGGAACATTCATCCTTGTGCTGTTTGGTTGCGGAACCGCCGTCGTCGCAGGCGACAAAGTGGGCATCGTCGGCATCGCATTCGCTTTTGGATTCGCACTGGTCGGCGCGGCCTACGGGATCGGCCCCATCTCCGGTTGCCACATCAACCCCGCTGTCAGCCTTGGCGTATGGACCGCCGGACGCATGAAGACGGGCGAGATGATCGGCTACTGGATCGGGCAATTCGCCGGCGCGATTCTCGCCGCCGGAGTTCTTTCCGTCATCGCCGGAGGAGTGGGCGGCGG
>DATHNJ010000145.1:0-4416 GCA_035486155.1 Occallatibacter sp.
TGGAATCCCGCCTGCGCCCGCTCCACCGTCATCGCGTTCAATTCAGCCTGTGAATACTGCGGCAATCCGCTGTTACCTGGATCGTCGCTGAACGGCGTTTTCATCGCCGCCGTGCGCGAGCCTAGCGAGCCATCCATGAATCCCTTCAGCATCCCCGTGTGCAGCATCGGATCGTTCGCGTCGTGATGCGCACGCATCTTGAGCAAATCCGACAACGGCGCCTTGAATGGCAGCCACTCGCTGATGCGAATCTTCAGCGCGCCTTGCCTCTCCATCTCTTCGTAGACAAGAAAATCCTCCCAGTCGCTGAAGTCCTGCGCGCTCGTCACGCCGTGCGAGACCGCGTCGTCGATCACGAGCGCATCGCCCTTGCGCCTGTCCTCATGCGTCGGCGCTGGAATCACCTTCGCCACTAATTCCTTTGCAGACTCGCGCAAAATTCCTGTGGGTTCTCCATGGGCATCAAGATCGATGGCTCCGCCCAGCGGCGGCATCGTCGCGCCCGTCACTCCCGCCGCCTTCAACGCTGCTGAATTCGCGACTGCGATGTGCCCATCGATGCGCCCCAGAAATGTCGGATGGTCGCCTGTGACTTTATCGAGATCGTGCCGCGTGGGCAGTTGTCGAGTCGCCCACAAAGTATGGTCCCAGTTGCCGCCCGTCAGCCAGTGACCCGCTGGCGCCGAATCGGCAAACGTCTTCAGCTTGGACAGCATATCGTCGAGCGACCGCACGCCGGTCAGGTCAACGTTGAGCTTCGTGCGCCCGGCGCTGCCCAGATGGGTGTGCGCGTCGTTGAATCCTGGAAACAGATACGCATGCACCGATTTCAAATCGCGCACTACCGTCTTCGGATTCGCCAGCCTCCGAATCGCATCATTACTTCCGACAGCAACCACCTTGCCGTTGACGATCGCCATGGCCTGCACGGTCTGTGGCTGGTCTTCGGCAAATCCTTCGCCGGTGTAGATGACGCCGTTGATGAAGATGATCTCCGGTGCAGGCGTCGTGGCTGTTTGCGCTGCATTCTGAGCGAAGCAACTTTGAGCGAGCGCCGCCAAGCTGACTATGATCAGAGAAAGATGACTTATGCGCATGCGCGGAGTCTACTGCTCAGCCGCCCACTCGGCAATCGCAAGAATCAGCAACAGCACGCGGCGCAAACCCAGCTCGCGATTCTTATCGCTGTACCACTCGCCCAGCGTGTGCGCTCCGCCGCCATCGCCGCCCGCGCCCATCGAGAGCGCCGGAATGCCGCGTGCAATCGGGATATTCGCGTCCGTCGAGCCCAGCCGTGGATCAGTCCGCAGTCCCAGATGCCGATCCACGGAACGCAGCGCCTCAAGGATCGGCGAATCGGCTGGCAACAGCGCTGCGGGCCTGTCGCCGATCTTCTTGATCGTATAGGTCAGCGGACCGCGGCTGCGGTTCTGCGCGGACGCCTTGGCGATGGCATTGGCTCGATCGACTGCATCTTCCACGGCGCGATGCAGCGCCACTTCTAACCGCATCAACTCGTCCGAACTCGTTGATCGAAAATCAATCGACGCTGTAGCGCTCTCCGGGATCGAATTCACGCTCGTGCCCCCGTGAATCGTGCCGAGATTCAAAGTCGTCCGCGGCTCGTCGGGCAGTTGCGTATTGCCGACCACGGCGAGCGCCGAAGCCAACGCCGCGATCGGATTCGGCGTGCCCGCATCGGTAAAGCTGTGCCCACCCGGGCCATTGATCGTCACCTGAAAGCGCAGGCTGCCCAGAGCCTGAGTCACGGCGGAGTCCGCGCCCGCGCCGTCGAGCACCACATGCGCCGCCACGCGTCCCGCGAAACTCGACGAGTGATAGAAGTGGCGCACGCCGCGCAGGTCGCCTTCGCCCTCTTCGCCGACATTGGCTAGCATCACCAGCGGGACCGGCAATTCCACTTGCGCCTGAACCAGCGCGTGCGTCAGAGCCAGCAAGCCCGCTACGCCAGCGCCGTTATCGCAGGCGCCGGGGGCTTCCAATCGGAAGGTTCCATTGTTCTCGCTCAATTTCGGATTCAGCGGAGTCTCGGCTGGAAACACCGTATCGAGATGCGCTGAGACAACGACGACGGGGCCGCTGCTCTCCGCGGGCAGATGCGTTGCCGGCCGCACTCCAATCACGTTTCCGATCGCATCGGTATGCACGTGCTTGAGTCCGGCTTCGATGAATCGCTCGGCAATCCATGCGCCGCGCGCCGCTTCTCCAAATGGAGGTCCGGGGATCGCGGCCAGCTTCGCCTGCCAATCCATGATGACGCGGGGATTGTTGTGCATCCACGCAAACGCCGCATGTACCGGCCGCTGAGCGGCCAGCGTCGTCACCGTGGTGAATGCCGTGCTGCGCGAGAAAAGCGCCATGCGAGTGGTTTCAGGGTAGCAGGCAAGGCGACCTGCACTCACAAGGAGATACTTTGGCTAAGCACTCTGCGCGTACTCCACTGAATGCAGAAACAGTCCACGCGCAGGCGCCGTGGGACCGGCGGCCGAACGGGAGCGCGCTGCGAGGATCGCCGGAATGTCTTCCGCCTTCAGATACCCGCGCCCTACATCGATCATCGTGCCCACTAGGTTGCGCACCATGTGGTGCAAAAAGCCGTTTCCGCGAACGCGATACGCCAGCAAAATCCCCGACTCGCTCGTTCGCTCTTCCCACATCGAAGAAAAGATTGTGCGCACTGTCGACGGCGAGTCGTCCTCATCGCCGCCGCCGCGATCCATCTCACCGGCACTGCGTGCGGCAAGATCCGGATCGCTCGCCGCGAAGCTGGCAAAATCACGCTCGCCTACAAAACTCTGCGCCGCCGCACGTAACGCATTGCGATCCAGATCCCAGGGGCAGACGTACACATACGGCGCCAGAAACGGTGGACAGATGTCGACGCATTCGCGCTTCTCGATCCACACCCGATACTCGTATGTCTTCGCTATCGCCGAGTGCCGCGCATGAAAACCGTCGGGCATCGTCTTCGCTTCGAGAACCCGAATCGACCGCGGCAAGGTTCGATTCAGTGCGCGGTGTAGATTCTCCGCCGGAATCGGCGCCTGTAATTCGAAGCTGGCGACCTGAGCCAGCGCATGCACGCCTGCATCGGTCCGTCCCGACCCCTGCGGCAACGGAGCTTCGCCGACAACGCGCTCCAGGGCCTTCTGAAGTTCGCCTTGAATGGTGCGCATGTCCGGTTGCACTTGCCAGCCGTGGAAGTCTGTCCCGTCGTACGCTAACGTCAACTTCCACGACTGCAGATCGGCGATTTTGTCAACAGCGTTGGTCACAGGAATCAATGTTGGTAACAGGGTAATTGACCAGAGTAGGCAAAGAAGTTAACTCCACCACTGAGATATACTCGGTTCGCGAACAATTAGTCTTTTTCAACTGCATTGAACTTCGAGGTCCGGCAATTTTGGGTCCCCATGGACAGGTCTTCGTTCGTGGGGTGGGAGCAAGGGAACGAATCGCCGGCTGCGCGCGTATTGCCCTAAAGTGAGCTATTCGAGAATCAGCGCATCGCCGCCGGAGGCCTCACAAGGTGTGTCCGGAGCTTTTGCTCCGGGTGTCTTCAACAACCGTGGCGCCCACATGCCCGAACGACTCGTGGAGAGGAATCATGCATTTGTCCAAAATACGTGGGTTGATACGTGTGTTTGATCGACAGAATGTGGTCGTGCACAAAAGAAAACTAACTGCAGGCGCACGGTTGCGCGCCGCCGCGGCTACGATGCTTGCTCTGACTGCAGGCGTCCCGTCAGGATTTGCGCAGCAAACTCCGGCGCCCTCGGCGGAGACCAGCAAAAACGCATCCTCGCTGCCTGCGGCGCCCGTTCCAACGCCGACCGAGCCGTTGATGTTGCGCCAGTCGGAGCGCGATTTTTCCAAACCCGCAGGTGGTCTGCTCGGCGATCCGATCAACATGTATCGTCCCACGACGATCGCTCGCGCCGACTTCAACAACTCCGTCCGCCTGCAGGACCTGGTTAAGGACGGCAAGATTTATCTAAGCCTGTCGGACGCCATCGCGCTTGCGCTCGAGAACAACTACGACATCGCGATCGCACGCTACTACCTTGACATTGCGGACACCGACATCCTCCGCGCGAAGACTGGCGGGACGCTGCGCGGCGTTGGCGCCACGGTCCTGCAAAACACGATCGGCGGTACATCGCAGACTCTCAGCTCCAGCGGCGCGCCCGGCACAGTGAGCGGCGCCACCGCCGGAAGCTCCGGTATTGTTCTCTCGACCGATGGCGTAGGCCCAACACCGGAGCAACGTGATCCGGTGGTCGGCGGAACGATTCAGTTGGAGCGCTCGGAGTCGCCGGCGACCACCATCTTTCAGCCTCGCGCATTTACCAACACAGACCAATACAACTTCACGTATAACCAGGGATTTATTAC
>DATHNJ010000146.1:0-2511 GCA_035486155.1 Occallatibacter sp.
GCCTGGCCGGCCACAAAGTGGCGCTTCGTTCCATCCTTTTTCTCGATCGTGAGGTCGCCCGACAGAATATATCCCGCGTTCGGCATGGGATGCGAGTGCCACTTCAGCGCGGTATGGGCAGGAATCGTGATCTTGAGAACAGTAATCTGGGGCTGGCCGGTGGGATAGGCCTTGTACGGCGTTCCGTCCCACGCGGATGTGGTCTGAATGAGCGTTTCGGTTTGAACCGGGTGTTGCAAATCCTCAGCTGCAGCGGCGCTGCTGAGGGCGGACAAAAGCAAAACGGATGTCATGCGTTGCAAAGCGACCCCTTTCGGCGAGCAGCTTCATAGACACCCGAATCGAAGAGAAATTCCCGGCTGAAAACTAGGCCAGAGCCTTCGGAACAGCCTCCTCCCAGCGCCCCTGGGCCTTCAAAATAAGCTCCACGACTTCCCGCGCTGCGCCGCGTCCACCACCCCGGCGCGTGATGAAGTGGCAGACTGACGCCAGCTCGCGCGCCCCATCGGCCACGCACACGGCCAATCCGGCGCGCTGCGCCAGAGGAATGTCCGGAAGGTCGTCGCCCAGATAAGCGACCTCTTCTTCGGTCACGCCCGCCTTTTGCATGCACTCCTCAAAAGCAGCGGTCTTCTTGGCCTGCCCAAGATAGACAAAGGTGACATGCAATTCTTCTGCGCGCTTGGCCACGGCCGGCGAATGCCGTCCGGTGATAAAACCCGTCTGAATGCCCATCGTGTGCGCCAACGACAGTCCCTGCCCATCCTGCGCGTTGAATACCTTCATCTCCGTGACGGGCGACTTGCCGGCTGCGTCAGCAACCGTCGCCGAGATCAGGCAAACGCCGCCATCGGTCAACGTGCCGTCCACATCCATCAGAAAAAGTTTGATCTTGCGGGCTCGAGCCAGCGCTTCGGGGGAAGCGAGGTAGGCGAGGTCGATATCGGACATGTGCGGCGCTCCTATTCTCTTTTAAGGATGATCGAATTCAGGGCAGGGAATCATCAGCATAGATTGAACGCCCTCGCGCGGCCAAACATCGGCCGGCAGCCGCATGGCCAGGCGCGGCGTTGCCGCTTCCTATTCCTTGTCCTGCTGTGGCTTTACATGCCTTCGGCGCCCCGGTAGACTTGAAGTTTCGGGGCTATGCGCTGGATTTTCGGGCGCGGCGGTTGTGCTGGCGCGACCTAAGCCGCTATTGTAGGCAGGCGGGCACGACATGCGAAGGCCCGAATGCATCCAACGGTTTCGAAGAAACGAGGAGAGTTACGCATGGCTGTTGAAGAAAAGGTGAAGCAGATCATTGTCGAGCAGCTTCAGGTGGATGAGGCTGAGGTAACCCCGGGCGCGAGCTTCCAGGAAGATCTGGGCGCCGATTCGCTCGACGTGGTCGAGCTGGTGATGCAGTTCGAAGAGGCCTTCGACCTCGAGATTCCCGACGAGGACGCCGAGAAGATCAAGACCGTCAAGGACGCCATCGAATACATCGAGAAGAACGAGAAGACCGCGAAAGGCAAGTAACTGGTGAATCGTCGAGTTGTGATCACCGGCCTTGGGCTGGTATGCGGGGTAGGCAATACCGGTCCCGAGGTGTGGCGACAGTTGCTGGCCGGAGCAAGCGGCGTGGCTCCGATTCAGGGCTTCGACACAACGGGCTACCCCACCACCTTCGCCGCCGAGGTGAAGAACTTCGATCCGCTGAACTTCGTGGACAAGAAAGAAGCGCGCAAGATGGGGCGCTTCATCCACTTTGCTTTCGCAGCCACGCACGAAGCCATCAAACAATCTGGCCTTGAGATCACGCCGGAAGTTGGCGATCGCACCGGCGTGTTGATTGGCTCAGGCATTGGTGGATTCGAGGTCATCGAGCGCGAACACGCCATCCTGCTCAGCGCTGGTCCGCGCAAGATCTCGCCCTTCTTTATTCCCGCGGCCATCGTGAACATGGCGGCGGGGCAGATCAGCATTCGTTATGGCGCCAGGGGGCCGATCTCGGCTACTGCCACGGCATGCGCCACCAGCGCCAACTCCATCGGCGACTCGGTGCGCATGATTCTGCACGGCGACGCGGATGTGATGATTGCCGGCGGTTCAGAAGCCGCGGTGACGCCGCTTTCGGTCGGCGGTTTCGCATCGATGCGCGCGCTCTCAACCCGCAACGATGAGCCAACAAAGGCGAGTCGTCCATTCGACAAGGGCCGGGACGGATTCGTGATCGGCGAAGGCGCGGGCATTCTGATTCTGGAAGAGCTTGAGTTTGCAAAAAAGCGCGGCGCCAAGATTCTGGCCGAGGTGATCGGCTACGGCATGAGCGCCGACGCCTATCACATGACCGGCATTGCTCCGGAAGGCGCGGGCGCGCAACGCAGCATGCGTGCGGCGCTGAAAGACGCCGGCATTGAGCCGGAAGAAGTGGGCTACGTGAATGCGCACGCTACGTCGACGCCGGCAGGCGACGGCAATGAGTCGCGCGCAGTCGAGCTGGTGTTTGGCGAACATGCGCTGAGCGGC
>DATHNJ010000147.1:0-2821 GCA_035486155.1 Occallatibacter sp.
CACGTCGCTGATTCTACTCACGGAGAATCCGCACGAATTGCTGCCGACGATCCGCTCGCGCGCGCTTCAGTACCGTCTGGGTGCGTTGCCTGCAGCGGAGATCGAGGAGTTGCTGGCCGAGCGCCGGCCCGCGTTGAAGCCGCCGCAGAGAGCCCTTGCCGCGCGACTGGCGGAGGGTGCAGTGGGGCGGGCATTGACGATCGATCTGGAGGCGTATCTTGCCGGGAGGCAGGATGCGCTTGTGGTGCTGATGACGGCGTTGCGAGAGCCCGACTACTCTACGCTCTTTCGTGTGACGGAAACCTATCGGGGCGGGGCCGACGGGCAGGAGAAGACCATCAACCTGCTGCGCGCGCTTGGGAGTTTGCTCGAAGACCTGCTGTTGATGGTTGCGGGAACGCCAGGGCTCATCCGCAATCTCGATCTTTCGGCCGAACTGGAGCGCATGGCGCAGGGAATCTCGATTGATTGGATCGCATCAACTTCGCGAGCGGTTGTACAGGTGGAGCAGGGAATGCGGCGCAATCTGTTGCGCTCGCTCTCGCTGGATGCGATGGCGGTCAGTCTGCAAGAGCGGTAACCTGCCGGATTCCACAGTGGAACACAAAAGTGTGCAACCTCGATCACGTCGGGGGCATCTTCTGGGGTAGAATCAGTTCACTCTCAAGGCATAGACGAATTTAGATTCCGATGCACGGCTGTGCCAATGGTTTGCAGTCTCTCCGGCTCACTTATTTACGGAAAGCGGCCCCCTTTGTATTCTCGTCTAGCAAATTGAAGCGTTAGGTTTGTGTTTTTCGTCAAGCAAATTGAAGCAGTAGTTCTGCATCTGTGCAACCAGGAGCCCCGTTACATGGAGGAACTTATTTTATGAATAGTCAGTCAATTCTGCCGGGTGTAGACAATCAGCGCCGCGCTGCAGATTTCTTTGCAACGCATCGCAAAAACCATAGTTCAATCGCGACACCATCCTTTCGATTCACGAATCATGAAGTCGATGAGAATGCGCCCCATCGACAGGCGGAGCAGTTTTATCTGCAGAAGCAGATTCAGTCGCAGACGCCGATGGTGATCGTGCTGGAAGACGGCGAGAAACTTGAAGGTCAGATTGAGTGGTACGATCGCGGAGTGTTGAAGGTGCGCGGCCGCGCGAAGATTCTAATTTATAAATCTGCGATCAAGTATATGTATAAGCTCGCCGAAGCGGGCCAATAGAACTCTCATCGAGCGGTTGTGTTGAAACGCTCAAGCCTAAGCGCCAGACTCCGTTTTGCGGAATGCGGCTTTACGGAGGCGATCGCGGATGGCCTCACCGATACCGCCGGCCCCGGGGATCGGGCAAAGAATCACATCGCATCCCTGGGCATCGAGCTGGCGCAGTCCTGCATAAAGTTTTTCGGCGAGCTCTTCGGGCGCTTTCCAATGGCCCCATGGATACTTTGCTGCAGGCCGGAGCGGCTCTCCAATGTTGATACTTGCCAGCTCAGTGGGAAGCATCACACCAACTCGCTGCGTTGCGTGGAGCTTCACCGCTTCGGTCAGCCGACCTGGTAGTTCTGACAGCGTGCCTTCGACGAGAATGAGGCGTGCGCGGGGTGCATAGTGCCGCAGGCCCACGCCGGGCGAGGGAAGGGACTCGCGAACGGTTTGCGTTGAGAGCGATCTTTCTTCGAACGAATCGGCGGGCCCGCCAACCTGCCGGATCTGCGGGAGAGTGATTGCGCCGGGGCGGTAGATGATCATCGGGCTTTGCGTTGGATCGAGGACGGTGGATTCGACGCCATGGCGGGTCGGACCGGCGTCGACGACAGCATCGATTTTGCCGTCGAGGTCTTCGAGGACGTGGGCGGCGGTCGTGGGGCTGATATGGCTGAATGCGTTGGCGCTGGGAGCGGCGATGGGAACGCCGGCCTGGAGGATTACTTCAAACGCAACCGGATGCGCGGGCATGCGGATGCCGACCAGGGGACGGCCCGCGGTGACGATATCGGGAACGGCTGAGGTGCGGGGAAGGAGCAGCGTCAAGGGCCCCGGCCAGAATGCTTCCATCAGGTCGCGAACAACTGGGGGATAAGTTGTGACGAGTTGCTCCAGCATCGGGTTCTGGTGAGCGGGACCGGCGATGTGGACGATGACTGGATCCCAGGACGGGCGCTGCTTGGCCGCGAAAATGCGCGCCACGGCGGCAGCGTCGAGAGCATTGGCGCCTAATCCGTAGACGGTTTCGGTGGGCAGCGCGACGAGGCCGCCGGAGCGAAGGATCCGTGCGGCCTGAGCGATGGCGGCTTGCGCCTCGTCAGTCTCCATGCGAGCTGGGTCAACCGAAAGGCGCAGAGTCTTCACACACTTATTGTCGCCGTTTGAAGCCGTTGCCGCTACCTGCGTATACTCGCTGCTTACGATGGCTATCGAGACGGAGATCAAATTCCGGGTTGAGAGCGTGGGGGAGCTGGTGTTGCAGCTTCGCCAGGCGGGGTTTCGCCAGCAGACGCCGCGTTCGTTCGAGAGCAACGTTCTGTATGACACGCCGGATCGGAAAATGCGGGCGCGGACCGAAATTCTGCGCATTCGAAGCTATGCGGGCAAGTGGACGGTGACGCACAAGCGGTTGCCCGATGCGGGGCCCGGCGAAGATGCGCACAAGCATCGCGTAGAGACGGAGACCGAGGTGGGTGACGGCGATGTGCTGGCGCAGGTTTTCAAGTCTCTGGGGCTGGTGGAAGCATTTCGCTACGAGAAGTGGCGCAGCGAGTGGACCGATGACGAGGGGCATTGCGTCATCGACGAGACGCCCATCGGAGATTACGCGGAGTTGGAAGGA
>DATHNJ010000148.1:0-15417 GCA_035486155.1 Occallatibacter sp.
CATGCGCCGCCATGGGAGCGCGAAGCGTACGAGTCAGCTATCGATTGGACGCACCCGCCACGCAGAGTTGCGCTGGTCGCTGAGATATCTGGCGCAGTGACCGGATTTGCTGTTGCTTCTTTAGTAATTCCCGATGCGGAATTGGAGACGATTGGGATTGCTGCCGAATGGCAGGGCAAAGGGCTTGGAAGACAGCTTCTGCAAGCGCTTGTTCAGGCGCTTCGAGAGCAGGATGTGACCAAAGTCATGCTGGAAGTCCGTGATTCGAATGTGGCGGCTCAAGGACTTTATCGATCGCATGGATTTGAAGATTCCGGCCGAAGATCAGGCTATTATGCTGATCCAAAAGAAGATGCAGTTCTCATGCAGTTGTTTTTGACGCCTTGATGCATTTGGACGAGGAACGCTTAGAGCAAGCCGCCCTGAAAACTGTGCTTTTGCTTTCGTGATCGTTGTCACACAGCCGGGCTTATGTACCAAAAAATCCACAGCGAAGCCCATTCTGGGCTCTCTTCCGGCTTGCTCTTTCCCGTGAAAGAGAGCTATATGTAAATGTTCCATAAAACACGGAGGTGCTTGATGGACGAAGTAAAGGACGCTACGCTGAGTGAGGAATTGGGTCGCCTGCACGCAGAACATCGTCGCTACGCTCAGCGGTTGGATGATTTGATTCAAAAGCCGTATCTCTCCGTGGAAGAACAGCTCGAAGAGGTGCGCCTGAAGAAACTAAAACTTCATGCGAAGGACCTGATTTACGCCATTGAACACCGCGTTGCGGTCATGGCGTAGCTTTCGGTCTCCAGATTGCGGGCGATTTTGGTTCCCGCGCTGTCATCATCAGCGCGCTCGACGGAATTCCTGTCGCCCGTTCAATCCTTCATCCGCAGTCTTGCCCATGCCAATTTGCGCCATTCGATTCAACCGTATAATCGTTAGGGACTATGGTTCGTGACGGTTACATCTACGGCGGCAGTCTGGTTGTGGTTGCGGCGCTGATTGCCTGGGCTACCGGGAACAGCGTGTGGGCGGTTCCACCTCTTCTTTTGGCCGCTTTTTTCCTGTGGTTTTTTCGCGACCCGCACAGAAATATTCCGGCGGGCGAGGGCTTGATCGTGTCGCCGGCGGATGGCGTGGTGACGGAGACCGTCACGATCGTGACGCCTGATGGACCGCGCCAGCGCATCAGCATCTTTCTCAGCGTCTTCGACGTTCATGTGAATCGCGCGCCGATCTCCGGCGTTTTGACCGAAGTTCGCTACCAAAAAGGGCAATATCTGAACGCGATGAACCCTGCGTCGGCGGATCGCAACGAGCAGAATATTGTGACCGTGCGGGGACGCGGAGTTGAGGTGACGTTCAAGCAGATCGCTGGCCTGCTGGCGCGGCGGATCGTGTTCAACTTCGGCGAGGGCAGCCAGGTGGAGCGCGGGCAGCGCGTGGGGTTGATCAAGTTCGGCTCGCGGGTGGATGTGCTGGCGCCGGCCGAAGCGCTGGTGCGCGTGAAGGTGGGCGAGCGGGTGCAGGGCGGCAGCTCGGTGATCGCGGTGATGCCGGAGGCAGCAGCCGAAGTCATCACAGCGGTTGCGGCGCAGCCGGTCGCGGTGGTTCCCGAAGAGGTGCACGCTTGAATCGCCGCGATCCGGAGCAGGCGCGCGCGCGGGCGCAGGCGCGGTTCCGGCGGGGCATGTTTCTTTTGCCGTCGCTGTTCACAGCGGGCAATATCGGCGCGGGGTACTTCTCGATTACGCAGACCATTGCGGCGATTGGAGCGAATGCCGACGCGCATACGCACCTGGACTGGGCGGCTATTGCGATCCTGTTCGCTATTCCTTTCGATGCGCTGGATGGGCGCATTGCGCGCATGACCAACACGGCGAGCGATTTTGGCAAGGAGCTGGATTCGTTGGCCGACGTGATTACGTTTGGCGTTGCGCCGAGCCTGTTGGCGTACATCTGGGGATTTTATTTTCTGCCCGACTCGCTCAATCCTGAATTGCACCAGCATCTGGTGCAGGCCGGCGGCTTCATCAGTTTTCTCTTTCTGATTGGCGGCGCGTCGCGGCTGGCGAGATTCAATATCAGCCACGATGCGCAGCCGAGGAATCCAGGACGATCGGACAGGAAGTATTTTGTAGGGATGCCGATTCCCGCAGCGGCGTGCATGCTGGCGGCGACGGTGCATTTTTTCGGCGCGTATCCGGTAGAGGCGTGGTGGGTCGGCGTGCTGTGGTTGATTCTCGTCGGTCTGTGCGGATTCCTGATGGTGAGCACCTGGCGCTTCTGGTCGGGTAAAGAGATCAACCTCGGCAAGAGTCATCCCTTCCAGCTGCTCTTCGTGCTTTCCATCGTGATTTATGTGGCGCTACGGTATTCGCAGGGCGTGCTGTTTACGGTTGCCCTGGCTTACATGTTTTCCGGCATTTGGGCGCGCGCGGCGTATTCATGGCAGCGTCGGCGCAGGTTTCCCAGAAGACCGGCTGCCGTGGAGACGCATGGCGCAGCCGCATCCGAGCCGGGGCCCGCGACACACTCCTAGCGCCTGTCATTAATTCTGCGGTCGGCGCTTGGCGCCCAGTTAAATTCATTCAGAACGAACTCTAAAGGATCACCGTGTACAAGATTGCGATAGCCGGAGCCTCGACGCTGCTGGGCAAAGAACTGAAAGAGGCGCTCTCCGAGTCGCCGCTGGCGGCGGCTAACTTTGTGCTGCTGGACCAGGACGATGCGCTGGGGCAACTCGATCAAGTGGGCGACGAGGTGACGTTCGTACAACCGATCGTGGCTGATGCATTCGAGAAAACCGACTTCACATTCTTCTGCGGCGCTGCAGATCTGACGCGGAAGCACTGGAAGCAGGCGCTGACAGCCGGATCGTCGGTGCTCGACTTGTCGGGCGCGCTGGATCAGGAGACGGGCGTGCTGGTGCGCGCGCCGTGGATTGGAACCGAAGCGGGGAGCGCGGATTTGTTTACGCCGGCGATTATCCCCGCGCACTCCGCGGCGCTGGTGCTGGCGCTGTTGATGGAGCGGCTGCAGCAGTATTTGCCCATGCGGTCGGCGGCGGCTACGCTGCTGGTTCCGGCCAGCGAGTTTGGACGCATAGCGATGGACGAATTGCACCAGCAGACGGTGAACCTGTTGAGCTTTCAGACGCTGCCGCGTGCGGCCTTCGATGCGCAGGCGGCGTTCAATATGCTCTCAGGGCTGGGTGAAAACGCCAAGGCGAGCCTGATTGGCGTGGAGGCTCGCGTGCGCCAGCACTTCGCCAGCCTGGGAGGCAATCGCTGGGCGCCGCTGGCGCTGCAGGCGATTTTCGCGCCGGTATTTCATGGACACACGTTCTCGATTGCTGTCGATCTGGATCGGCCGGTGGAATTGACGACGCTGGAAGAGGCGTTGGGCGGCGATCATCTGGATCTGGTTCTCGAGGACACAGATTCGCCGTCGAACCTGGCTGCGACGGGACAGAACGATGTGCTGGTGCGGATTCGTCCCGAGCTGGGCGCGCGGAATCCGTCGGAGGCGAGCCGCTTCTGGATTTGGGCTGCGTCGGACAATCTCCGTCTCTATGCGCAGAATGCAGTGGAGTGCGCGATGGAGCTGCGCCGGCTGCGGCCGCAGGGAACTGTCCAGTAGGCGCCTGCGCATGACGATGATTCGTTAGTTGTTACTTGCTCGTCTTACATGTGTCTTACAGCCGCCGCGATTCAGCGGCGCGTGACATCCTGCCAGAACTGCTCGATGTAGGAGTCGGTCATGCCGGCGATGTAGTCGGCTACGGTGCGAGCCAGGCCTTCACTGGGGATTTGCGACTGGTGATCTTCGGGGAGCAGCGTGGGATTTGCGATGAGAGCCGCGAAGAGGGCTTCCACGACTTCGGCTGCGTGCTTGTGCGATTCTTCCATTCCTGGGGAATCGTAAAAGTTGGCGAAGAGGAACGCCTTGGCGGTTGCGCGCTCGGATTCCATCTCCGAACTGAGCGCCGCGATGCGGTCGGGCGCGCGGCGGATCTCGTCGAGCGTGGTTGCGCCCACGGCGGCGACGTGCGCGCGAATCTCGTTCATCAGGTCAGTGACGAAGGCGTTGAGGATGCGGCGCAGCGCCTCGGTGATTCTGATCTTGGGCGACGCATTTGGATGCTTTTCGGCAACAATGTCGTCAAAGCGACGGAAGAGCGGAACGCCGTCGCGCACCTGATCGAGAGTGAGAATGCCGGAGCCGAGGCCGTCGTCGAGATCGGCGGTCAGATAGGCGATCTCGTCGGCCAGATCGATGAGCTGGGCTTCGAGCGGAGGGCGCACGTCGAGGAAGTATTCGGCGAGCTCGGGATGGGCCGAGCCTGAGTAGTCTCGCGAGTGCTTGATGATGCCTTCGCGCACGGCTAGGGTTAAGTTGAGTCCGCGATAGGCGACGGAGCGCTCTTCAAACCAGGTAACAATACGCAGCGCGTGCAGGTTGTGGTCGAAGCCGAGGCCGTGGGCTTTAAGGGCGCGATCGAGGGCTTTTTCGCCGGCGTGGCCGAAGGGCGGATGGCCGATGTCGTGGGCCAGAGCCAGGGCTTCGGCGAGATCGGCGTTGAGTCCGAGCGCGCGCGCCAGCGTCCGCGCTGTCTGCACGACCTCAAGAGTATGCGTAAGCCGGGAGCGGAAGTGATCGCCTGGCGGCAGATTGGGAAGGCGAGCGAAGACCTGCGTTTTGCCGGCCAGGCGGCGGAAGGAACGCGCATGCAGAATGCGGGCGCTGTCGCGTGCGAAGGGCGTGCGATAAGGATGCGGCGATTCGGGATAAGCGCGCTCGGCGAGAGCGCCGTCAGCGTCAACGGCGATTCCTGCGGAGAGCAGGGCGATGATGTTGGATTCGGCTGTCGGCATGGGGCGCTGCCCAATCTTGGTTATATCGCATGACGGCGGCCTAAAACTCGGATTCATAATTAGATGGGATGACTTTCACTACCCAGATCGGCGCTATTGCAATCGCAGACAGAATGTCCGCATCGTCGACGTGTTTCCGAGTCTAGACGCTGACCTTGTCGTCCCTTTTGACTTTCGAAGCGAATGATTTGAACATGGCCTGTTTCTTAATGGATGCAAATAGGGGCCGAGTCGCTTATTGATCGCTGCCGGCGGACGACTTTGCTCAGGATGACCTAGACCGGGTTAGCTCGCCAAGAAGATTAGTATCCGAAAACGCCTTCGCCGGAGACACAAGCCGTCCGCTAACGGCGATTCTGTTGTTTGCGCACGGCTTGCCGGACTAGAAGTTTGTTTCGATGACCTCTAGCAGGGAATGCGGCGCTGGAGCATCGTCTGTCAGATCCCAGAACATGATGCCGCCATACTTCTTTCCCAGTTGTGTCTCCTGAGCCATGGTTGATTCGCCAACATAGTGGAACGCCAGTCCATTGTCGAGCGGTCCGCCACCTGCCAAGTCGACTTTCCAGGCGTTGGGATAGGCGGCGAGGATGTTCTTATAGCTTTCTTCGTGGCTATCATCGTCGCTCGATCCGAAGAAAGGAACGCCGAGGACGAGCTTTGCTGCCGGGATCTTTTCCTGGTTCGCGTAAAAATTGAGAGCGTCGACAGCGGCGCCCAAGGACGAGTAGTTCATGATGTTGAGCAGGTCGAATTGGCGCAGGGCCGCATCGGGCATCGAGCCTTGAAGATATTTGGCGACAGCGGCGGTGACCAGTTTGCCATCGGGATGAAAGGCCGCGGTTAGAGCTGTGGTGAAGGTGAGATAGGGCGCGCCCATATTGCTGGGGTCTTCGATGTCGAAGTCGACGCCATCCAAGTTGTGCGCCACAACAAAGGCGCGCAGAGAAGCTACGACTGGTTCGGTGAGCCCTACGTTGTAGAACTGAATGATGCGCTGATCGCCGCCGCCTCCGCCAATGGAGGCCACAACGCGGACTCCGGCGCCATGAGCAGTATGGACAAGCGTATCGATATCGGCGTCGGTTTCCCCGTCGATGGAGAAGCGCATGTCGCTAGCCGGCGTGCAGGCTCCCTGACATTTGGGCGGGTCGGCAAAGGCGAGATAGAGATCGGTAATTTTGCCGAATTGAATTGTTTTTGAGAGCGCGGTGTAGTTCGATTCCTTACCAGCGAAGAGATAGGCGATGAGGTGAGGAGGGGACGAGGGCCCGGACTGGGGACTGGCTGATGGCGACGCCGGCATCGGGATCTGAGCGTGGGATGAAGTAGGGGTTGCGGCGATGAGAGCCGCGCATATGAGAAGGCAGTATGCAGGTTTGTTGACTATGGAGATTTTCAAAAATGGCTCCCTTGCAGCGTTTTGGCCGGTTGTGAGGACTTAATAATGATTCATTAATAAGAGAAGAGTATTGCATCTGCCTGGTCCGGTGCGCAAGCCCTGAAGACGTCGATAAGAGCAGCGAGTTAGCCCCGCTTCGCGGCGTAGCGAGTCAGCAAGTCAGCGCATGGATTAAGTCCTAACGCGAGCTCTAAAGCTCGAGCGCCAAGAGTTGCGGTGCATTGGCGTGGATGTGGATTAGAATTTGCCGTTGCAAAACATGGACAACGCAGCCAGTGTGGAGTACTATCCTGCCGATTCTTTTGGATGGGCTTCGGCGCGAGGATTTTTTCCGTGAAGCCCTGTGCATAACTGACAGAGGACCGGAGGGAAGAGATGAATACGATGAAACTGACTGGGCTGGCTGCTTTCGCGCTGGGGCTTACCTGCCTGACGGGGTGCGACCGGCATTCGAACAAAGAGGTGTTTTATTTGGTCTCCGCGAACGCGGCGCTGCCGTACTGGCAGACGGCGGCGGCGGGATTCAATCGGGCGGCGGCGCAGTTCAAGGTGACGGCGAGGGTTGTGGGTCCGGCGAACTACGACCCGCAGGGAGAGCTGCAGGAATTGCAGAAGGCGGTGGCGGCTAAGCCTGCGGGGATTCTGGTTTCGGTGGCGGACGTTTCGGTGCTGCAGCCGGAGATCGACGCCGCGATTCAGGCGGGGATTCCGGTGATCACGATCGATTCAGACGCGGCGGGGAGTCATCGGCTGTATTTCATCGGGACCAACAATCTGGAGGCAGGACGCGTGGGGGGACGCCGGTTGATCTCGAAGTTGGGCGGCAAGGGCAATGTGGTGTTCTTTACGCTGGCGGGGCAGCCGAACATCGACGAGAGGCTGAAGGGCTTTAAAGACATTCTGGCGACGCGGCCGGACATCAAAATTGTGGACGCGGTGGATACGAAGAGCGACGCGAGCGTGGCGTATGACAAGGCGCAAGAGCTGGTGGCGCTGACGGGGCCGAAGAAGATCGATGCGTTCGTGTGCCTGGAGTCGTCGTGCGGCAAGTCGGTATCGGACGCGGTCAAGCGGGCGAATGCGACCGACCGGACGCTGATCGCATGGGACGCTAATCCGGATTTGCTGGATGGGATCAAGGCGGGGACCATCGATTCGACGATTGTGCAGAAGCCGTTCACGATGGGCTACTACGGATTGAAGGCGCTGGATGAGATCTTTCACGCGCCGCCGCAACAGTTGAGCAGAGATTTTGGGGCCGATCCGTTTTCGCCTTACCCGGTATTTGTGGATACGGGGACAGCGCTGGTGGATAAGAACAACGTCGATCTTTATATTGCGGCGGCGGCGCAGGCGCGATAGAGCAGGGAACGAGGGAATAGGGAACAGGGATCAGAAACCAAAAGCAATGGCGGCTCACTCTGTCGAGTTGAGCCGCCGTTGAGTTGATTGCCGATCTCGGATCGGTGACTTTATTCAGACTTGGGAGCGCCGGTCAGATTGTCTTCCTTGGCTAGCTTCACGCGGGCGGTTTCCAGTTTGTGCTGCAGCTTGGCGACATCGGAAGGTTCGACGTCGGCTGCGGCGGAGCGGGAGAACTCGGTGATCGAGAGCTGCCACTGCGCGGCGGCGAGGCGAATGCGGCCGGTCTTCTCGTAGAGATCGCCGAGGTGTTCATGCACCGTGGGGTCGGTCTGGTCGCGTTCGACGGCCTGGCGCAGGTTCTCTTCAGCCAGTTCGTACTGGCCCATCTTGAAGTAGGCCCAGCCGAGCGAGTCGAGATAGGCGCCGTTCATGGGCTCCTGCTCGACGGCCTTACGGATCATTTTGATGGCCTCGGGAAGTTTCGAGCCCTTGTCGGCGAGCATGTAACCGAGATAATTGTTCACCATCGCATTCGAGGGGTCGAGGTCGAGGGCCTGGCGGAAGAGGTCTTCGGCCGGCTCGAAGTGTTTTTGCCGCTCGGCGAGCGCGCCGCGAAGGAATAGAAGATAGAGGCGGTCTTCCTTCTTCGTGGTCATCGGTGCAGCCTTGTTGAGCGCGTCTTCGGCATCCTTCCAGCGGTGCAGGCGTGTATCCATCTGCGCCAGGTCGAGCCAAATCTTGCGGTCGTCGTCCGAGCTGGTGTTCTTGAGCAGGCCCTTGGCGAGCGTGATGCCTTCGTCCACCTTGCCGGCGTCGGCGAGCTCGCTGGCGAGGATCAACTTCAGGTCGTTGTCTTTGGGATTGATCTCGACGGCCTTGCGCGCGATTTCGACGGCTTTGTCGAACTGCTTGGCGTCGCGATAGGTGTCGACCTGACCCTGATAGCCGCGCAGAGCGGAGTCGCCACCCATGTCGATCATTTTTTGATATGCGGCGATGGCGTCCTCAGTCTTGTTCTGCTCGTGGTCGATGGCGCCGAGGCGTTCGAGGAAGATGCTGCGGTTGTTCTTCTCGTCGTTGGTGTAGGCGCCGTTGGCGTGCGAGGTGAGGTCGACCATGTGCTGGTAGACCTGAACGGCTTCATCGTAGCGGCCGAGGACGTCGAGCAGCAGGCCTTCGTTGTAGCCGGCCTCGAGATTGTCAGGCTCTTTCTTGGCGGCCTTGCGGATGGTCGTCAGCGCGTCTTCATACTTGCCCTGGCGGCGCTGAATTTCGCCGATGTGGATGAGGGTGCCGACGTCGTCCGGATCGGCATCGGCCAGTTGACGGTACTGCTTCATGGCCGCGTCGAGCTGGTCGTCGTTGAGCAGGGCTTGCGCCAGAGCAGCCATGGAGCGGACGTCGCCGGGCTCAATGTCGAGAGCGCGCTGATAGGCAGCGATGGCGTCCTTAGTGCGCTTCAACTGATCGTAGGATGCGCCGAGGGCGAACTCCATTTTGCTGGTGCGGTCGGATTCGGGGACAGCTTCGATGATTTTTGCAGAGCGGTCGAGGTCGCCATTTTCCGCATAGAAGCGCGCGAGGTTGAGAACGACGTCTTCGGAATCCGGGTCGATGGACTGTGCGACCTTGAACTGCTCTTCGGCCTTCTGGGTCTGGTGTTTCACCGTGTAGAGCTGGCCGAGAACCATGCGATCTTCAACGTCTCGGGGTTCAAGGGAGACGATTTTTTCGTACTCGGCGATGGCCTGATCGAGAACGTTGCCGCTGGGCGAAGAGGACGAGACGGAGTTTTGCGCTTCGCTGAGCTGACGGAGGTAGATGTGGCCGAGCAGCTTGTGCGCGTCGACGTCGTCGGGTGAGGTCTTGAGCAGGGCGCGGGCAGTCGATTCGGCTTCGCGCATGTGGCCGGGCGTGCGGAAGTAGAGGTCGGCTAGTGCGTCAGCGAGTTCGGTCGAGCCTGGGTCGGCGTTGAGCGCGTCCTTGTACTCCTCGATAGCGTGGGTGACGTACTCCGCCTGGCCGGAGTTGACGGCCTCTTCCTCATAGATGTCGGCCAGGGCGGCATGGAGATAGGCCTTGGCGCGGCTCGCAGAGTCGGCGATTGCGTCGGCGCCGAGCTTCGGTTGATCCGGCTGCGCGGACGGTGCGGGAGCGTTCTGGCCGCGGACGGCCTGGGACAAGGCCAAAGTAAGAGAAGCGGCGACGAGGGGAAGCCAGACGGTTCGGGCTAAATGATTTGTAGTCATCATTCCAGGGATTCCATGCCTTTCGGACCGGGCTAGGGCGCGAGCAATTATGTTCCGGAACGCGAAATCAATCTATGGGCAAAAGGCGGGGCCAATTGCCTACTTGTAAAGACGATTTTACCTGTGAATAGTCGCGGCGGGGCGGAGGATTGCAGGCTTTTAGAGATTAGTACCCCTGACCGGCATTTTGGCTGTTGCACGGCCGGTCAGGGGCTTTGGCGTTGTGAACATTGGCAGTGAGCGGGGTCGGCCGCTTCGCGCGTGTCAGCGGAGCCGGCAGGACCGCATTCAGCGGTTTTCGAGCGCGCAATCTGAGGCGGCAGTTTCTCAGTGGCGGAAGTGCCGCACTCCGGTGAAGACCATGGCCATACCGAGCCGGTCGGCGGCGGCGATCACGTCTTGATCTTTGACTGAGCCGCCGGGTTGGATGACGGCGGTGGCGCCTGCGGCGGCGATGGCTTCGAGGCCATCGGGGAACGGGAAGAACGCGTCGGATGCGGCGACCGTGCCTTTGAGCGAAAGAACGGCTTTCTGTGCGCCGAACTTTGCGGCGTCGACGCGGCTCATCTGGCCGGCGCCCACGCCGATGGTCTGGCCGTCGCGCGCGTAGACAATGGCGTTGGATTTGACGTGTTTGCAGACGCGCCAGGCGAAGAGGAGGTTGCGCAGCTCTTCGGCCGATGGCGGCCGCCAGGTTTTTACGTCGAGCTCGGCTTCTGTGACGCGGTTTGTGTCCGCATCTTGCAGGAGCAGTCCCCCCGAGACGTTTTTGACGACGGGCTTGGATGGAGCGGGCCGTACCTGAACGAGACGAAGGTTCTTTTTAGAAGCAAAGCGTTCGAGGGCCTCCGGCGTGAAGGATGGCGCGGCGATGGCTTCGACGAAGAGCTTGGCGATCTCTTCGGCGGCAGCGGCGTCGACCTCGCGATTAATGCCGATGACGCCGCCAAAGGCGGAGACGGGATCGGATGCGAGCGCTTTTTGATAGGCCTCGAGGACGGATGCGCCGGTGGCTGCGCCGCAGGGGTTGGTGTGCTTGATGATGGCGACCATCGGCTCATCGAACTCGCGGGTAAGCTCCCAACAGGCGTCGAGGTCGACGAGGTTGTTGAAGCTGAGTTCCTTACCTTGCAACTGCTTTGCGCCGGCGATGCCGAGGCCGGAGCCGTCGGAGTAAAGCGCTGCGCGCTGGTGCGGGTTTTCTCCGTAGCGAAGCGATTGGGCTAACGGCAGGTTGATGCGGAGGGTTGAGGGCAGCACCTGCGGCGCCCCGGACGCCTTCGGCAGGGCTTCGGCGGCTGGAGGAGCGTCCGCGATCTGATCGAGGGTATTCGCGATGGCTGAGTCGTAGGCGGCGGTCAGCGCGAAGGCCTGCTTGGCGAGGCGCCAGCGCGTGGCGCGCGACAAGGCGCCGTGGGCGGTTCTCATTTCCTCGATCAGAGCCGGGTAGTCGGAGACGCGAGTGACGATGGCGACGTCTTCGAAGTTCTTGGCGGCGGAACGGACCATGGAGGGACCGCCGATGTCGATGTTCTCGATGAGATGGCCGAAGGCGACGCCGGGCTGCGCGGCGGTTTTCTCGAAGGCGTAGAGATTGACGACGACCATGTCGATGGGTTGGATGCCATGCGCGGCGACGGCTGCTTCGTGCTCGGCGTTGCCGCGAATGTAGAGCAGGCCGCCGTGGACGAGCGGATGCAGGGTCTTGACGCGGCCGTCGAGCATCTCGGGGAAGCCCGTCAATTCGCTAATGTCTTTCACTCGGAGATCTGCCGCACGCAGCGCCTTAGCGGTGCCGCCGGTGGAGATAAGTTCGACGCCGAAGCCGGCGAGCGTTTTTGCGAATTCAACCAGACCGGTCTTGTCGGTCACGCTCAGCAGAGCGCGGCGGATGCGCTTGTCAGAAGGTACAGATGAAGTCAAGTTCGTCGCTCCCCACGGCCCTCGCAGGTGAAACGTTGCAAGGGCCAAGAATCAGACTACATGGCGCGCGTGGGCGCCACGGGACAGGACACTTTGGTAGCCTGCTGCGCCAGATTTCAACACCGGCTGACGTAACGCATACGGGGCGCCGGGAATCCATATACGATGAGGGATATGGGAAGCAGCTCGCAGGTTCCCCAACCCGAGATTTTGCCGCCGGCTGGTGGATATGTGGCGGCGCCGCAGGCGGAGGCCCGCAGGCGGTCGAGATGGGCTGCGGCGCCGGCGACCTATCTGCTGGTCGCTGTGAACTGCCTGGTTTTTTTGGTGATGACGGCGCGGCATGTGAGCCCGTTTTCGCCGACCCCCGAACAGCTTTTTGGATGGGGCGCGAATCACGCCGGCGCGGTGCTGGTGGGCGGCGAGTGGTGGCGGATCGTGACCGCGATGTTCGTGCATGTCGGGATTCTTCACCTGGCGACGAACATGTGGTGCCTGTGGAACCTGGGCCTGCTGGCTGAGCCTCTGATGGGATCGGCGGGTGTGATTGCGGTGTACATTCTTTCCGGCGCGGCGGGCAATTTGCTGTCGACGCTGGTGAACTGGGTATGGCCGATTCGCGATGCGGGCGGGGTGGCCTTTCCCGTGGGTGCAGGTGCATCGGGCGCGGTGTTCGGCATTGCCGGCGCGCTGATTGTGCTGCTGAAGTCACAGCGGCTACCCGTGCCAGCGTTTGAGCTGAAGAAGCTGCGGCGGTCGGTGATTTATTTTGCCGCCATTAACCTGGTGATTGGGTTTTCGATCAGCTTCGGATCGCGCTTTACCGGGATCAACATCGACAATATGGCGCACCTGGGCGGCTTCAGCTGCGGATTGCTGTTTGCTGCGCCGATGACGCCGCGGATCGGTTCGCCGCAGCCGATCTTCCGCGCGCGGCTCGGCGCAGCGGTGGCGATTATCGTCTCCATTCTGGTTTTGTTCGGCTTCTATCTGGCAAAGTTGGCTGCATAAACAGAGGCGCCGGCTGCAGCAGGCGCAACACGCGGCGAAGCTGTGCAAGAATGTGTGCGTGCGCGCGTCTTGAGCATATCCAAGTTCACTTCAAGATCTGATTCCGCCTTTTTTAATGGGAGAAAACTCCGATGCAGCGTCGCGAATTTCTGAAGCAAGCCGCTCTGACCGCTGCCGTGGCTTCGACGAGCCAGTTGAACGCCGCGGCGAAGACATCGAATCCAATTCCGCGCCGCACGCTGGGCAAGACAGGCGAGCAGCTTTCGATCATCGGCTTCGGCGGAGTTGTGGTGATGAACGAGACAACGGGTGAGTCCTCGAACATCGTGGCGGAGGCAGTGGATCGCGGCGTGAATTATTTTGACGTCGCGCCGAGCTACGGCAACGCGCAGGAGCGGCTGGGACCGGCGTTGGCGCCGTATCGCAAGGATTGTTTTCTGGCGTGCAAGACCGAGGGACGCACCAAAGATGATTCGCGCGCACAACTCGAGGAGTCGCTGCGGCTGCTGAAGACCGATCATGTGGACCTGTATCAGTTCCACGCGTTGACGAAGATGACGGAGTTGGATCGCGTGCTGGGACCAGGCGGCGCGATGGAGACGATGGAGGCGGCGAAGAAAGAAGGCAAGATTCGCTACATCGGGTTCAGTGTGCACTCGCAGGAGACGGCGCTGGCGGCGATGGAGCGCTACGACTTCGACACGATTCTGTTTCCGCTGAACTGGTTGGTGTACACACAGGCGGGATTCGGTCCGCAGATTTTGCAAAAAGCACAGGAGAAGAAAATGGGGATCCTGTGCCTGAAGAGCATGGCGAAGACTGCGTGGCCTGCGGAGCAGAAACAGAATCATCCCGAGCCGAAGTGCTGGTATCAGCCGGCGGCGTTTCCCCAAGAGGCCGCTTTGGGATTGCGCTGGACGCTGGGCCACTCGGTGACGGCGGCGATTCCTCCCGGCGAGGAGCGGTATTTCCGGCTGGCGATGGATGTGGCGCAGAACTACAAGCCGCTGGATGCGAGCGAAGAGCAGGCGCTGCTGGCAGGCGGTAAAGGCGTGGAGCCGCTGTTTCATCTGCGCAATGATGTTTGGCGGCGAGACTTTCGTTCAATCTGATATCGTCCCCGTCTGCGGGACAAGAACGGATCAAGCGCGCTGCGCGCGGTTCCATGTGACATGTATCCTGATGCGTCCGCTGCTGCGGCGAGAGACGCCATGTCACGATTCCAGTATCGATTCCCGTTTACATTCCAAGTTAGCTTGATTGCTGTTCTTCTCTGCGCCGTGCAGGCGCGTCCGCAGAAGCCTACGCCTGCAGGAGACACGCCTGCCGAAGCCGGACCATTAGCGACGGACTTGTCTCCAGCGCTTAAAAAGGATGCGATCGCCAAGGCGATGCACAGAGTAGGCGACTGGCAACTGGAGAAGTCGCGCGACGTATTCAATCAGGACTGGACCTTCGCGGCGTTGTATCGCGGATACATTGCGGCCGCCGAATCGCTGCATGACAACGAGTATCGCGACGCGATGATGGAGGTGGGCAAGAAGTTCGACTGGAAGCTGGGATCACGCGCAACCCATGCGGACGATCATGCGTTGGGGTACGTCTACCTGAAGCTCTACGAGCAGACGCATGACGCGAAGATGCTAGCGGCGACCAAAGAGACGCTGGATCACGTGATGACGCTGCCAGACGTTTGCACGGAGAGCTGTCCGCCGTGGCATGACGCAACGACGCCGATGTGGTGGTGGTGCGATGCGCTGTTCATGGCGCCGCCGGTGTGGACGGAGCTGGCGCAGATCACTGGGGACAAGGCGTATCTCGATCACATGGACAAGGAATGGTGGGTGACGTCGAAGCTTCTCTACGATCCGGCGGAGCATTTGTATGCACGCGACACCAGCTATCTGGACAAGCACGAAGCGAACGGGAAGAGGATCTTCTGGTCGCGCGGCAACGGATGGGTGCTTGCGGGACTGGCCGAGGTGTTGGAGACGATGCCGAAGGATTATCCGAGCCGCGCGAAGTATGTGGAGCAGTTCCGGCAGATGGCGGAGAAGGTGAAATCGCTGCAGGGCGCCGATGGATTGTGGCAGCCCGGACTGCTTGGGTCGTATCCGCTGCCGGAGGTTTCAGGCTCGGCGTTTTTTGTGTACGCGATGGCGTGGGGCATCAATCACGGCGTTCTCAATCGCGCGGAGTATCTGCCCGTGGTGCGGAAGGGCTGGGCTGGATTGCTCTCGCATGTGTATGCGGATGGGCGACTGGGCAGCATTCAGCCGATTGGCGGCGGACCGGATGCGTATAAGCCGCAGACGAGTTATGTGTTCGGCGTGGGCGCGTTTTTGATGGCGGGTTCGGAGCTGCGCGAGTTGGCGGGGCATTAAAGCGAGTGCAAGGGGCTTCAGAAGTCCTACACGCCCGTTGAGACGCAGTAATCCTCGAGTGGACGCGATGCACACAGCAGCGCTTCCACTCTCTGAGCGGACTTGGATTAGCGAACGGCTGTTGTTGTCGCGAACTTCTTGACCATTGCGAGCAGGAGCTTGCGATCGCTGTCATTCAGATTCGTTGAGTAGCGGCGAATCTGGGTGAGAAA